>CACZAW010000186.1 GCA_902779225.1 uncultured Ruminococcus sp.
GCAGTGATCCCGTCATCCGAGCTGTGCTTGACAAAGATATACTTCTCGTTACCCATCCTTGCGTCAGGATAGCCGATCAGACCTTCACGATCTTTTTTATAAGCCAGTCCGGCTAAGAGATCGATCTTGCCCTCGAGCAGCATATTATATAAATCGGCATAACTGCCGTATACATACTCGTATTTCCAACCGGTGAACTCGGACAGCTTTCGATAGTATTCGTAAGCATAGCCGTTTTTGACCTTACCCTCGCCGGCGCCCTCCTGAAACACTTCGTTTTCATAGTATCCAACTCTGACGACAGTCACTTCATCCGATTGTGCGCCCGACGCCGCGGGAATCGATCCGAGCAATAAAAGGATCGAGAGCAACAGCACGACGGTGCGCTTTATTATATTGCGGAAATTTGCATTGTATTTCATGATGCTAAGAACCTTTCAAGGAAAACGCCAATGAAAAAGGAAATGACAACAGGAAAATCAATCGGCACAAAGCGCCGCAAGATCCTCCTTCATAGATATCAGCTCATTCACAAGGGGAGTATAATCCATCTGTGTACGCGCGCGCAGCGGCTCGGTCAACTCAACGGATTTATCATACATCGGCGTCAGGGAAAGGTTTCCCAGAACGCCTTTGAGCGTATGCACGGCCTCAAAAGCCGCATCAAGATCGCCGTCCTCTACAGACGACTTCAGTTTATCAAAATTCTTTTCGTTGGGGATCATGCCGACGAGCCTGAGATACAAGGCTTCGCTTCCGGCGCATCGCGCGATTCCCTCAGCGGTATTCGCGCCGAACTGATTGAGCTTTTCAACAGTGATCATGAATCATACTCCTTTCCGATTATACAGATGTTACGGCTGTCAAGCGACCGCTGGCGGCGGCTTCGTCACACAGGGACAATGCCTGTTCAAACCATTTCTGAGGGGATACAGACTTATCGGGTCTTTCGACGATTCCCGCGTGCAGGGTGACGCTTTCGGCGTCGGGATCGGCTTGCAGCTCCTGCAGAATCGCGCCGATAAGATCCTCATAGTTATCCTTGTGACGACAATAGGCATATAACAAGGCGTCGTCTGCGCGGCATCCGATGCCTTTTGTACTGATGATGCTTTCGGTAAACATTTCGGCAGTCTTATGCATGATACGATCGCGCTTTTCCTGTTCGATCTGATCCAAGCCGCCGATCTTCAAGGCGACAGCATCCATCGCGCCTTTGACGTTCGGAGCAATACGCTTCATATACGCGCCGAAGAACAGCTTCACATACAGATGAGTGACGGGATCCTTTTCGATCGAACGGATCAGCTGACGTTCCTCGGTCTGGGCGATGATCCTCTCGCATCTTGCAAGGATGACCTCGGGCATACGATAGGGCTTTGCGATAAAGTCTGCGGCGCCCATACGAATGCTGCGCACCTCGGCGCTTTTCTCCGACGTCATGACGATGATCGGGATATCCTTCAGCTTTTCGTCGGATTTCACCGCCTCAATCACATCAAAGCCGCTCATGACCGGCATGATGATATCCAGCAGAATCAAAGAATACGCGTCGGGCTCGGCGCGCAGGACCGCAAGCGCTTCCATACCGCGAGATACAGAGGAAACATCGTAATTCATTGCTAAGATCGTTTCCAACAACTCGCGATTGATCAGCTCGTCGTCAACGATCAGTACCTTTCTTTTAATTCTGCCGGATTGTAATAAGTTGCTCATAATATACTCCTTGTTTGGACATTCTGATTCAAGAAGAATTCATATTTGGTACATTATAACACATTTGACAGTAAAAAACAATCAAATACAAAAAGTTTTATAAAATAATTCTAATTTATTCAAAAAAATCCTCCGACGCTTAAAAAGCATCGGAGGATTGTAAACGAAATCTATTCAATTATCTCGATCACATAATGATTTAATCCGAGAGTCGCAAGACAGCAGAAGCCAGTCTGTCTGCGCCCTTGCCGTCCGTCACCTGTCGCGACGCTTCACACATACGCGTTCTTTTCTCTTTATTGACTGACAAAGATAAGACCGTTTGAAGCGTTGTTTCAATAAAACGCGGTAGGGTTCTGACGTCACCGACATTGATCATGATCCCTTTGTCGTCGAACACCTTTGCGGCAGGCGCCTGATTATCCGCGAGAATATAGGTGACTGTCGGGATCGCGCAAGCGCACAGTTCATACAGCGTACTGCCGGCGGCAGAAATCGCCATATCGTGCTGCAGCATGACCTCGGACATATTCTGAACATCAGAGGCGATGCTGACAAAC
This sequence comes from uncultured Ruminococcus sp., assembly GCA_902779225.1. Taxonomy (GTDB): domain Bacteria; phylum Bacillota; class Clostridia; order Oscillospirales; family Acutalibacteraceae; genus Ruminococcoides. The sequence continues at coordinate 2,277 of CACZAW010000186.1, forward strand.
GGGAGTTCATCGGCGATCGAGCGTATCGCTTCGATATCCTGATTGGAAGCACCGACGATCAGCGTGAACCGGTAAGAGCAGAATGTATCAGCATGTTCACTCAGATAGCGCACCAGCTGTAACGCGATATGCAGTGAATCGGCGCCGCCTGTCGACACCAAAACACGATAAGCCGTATCCGGCTGTGCGTGCGGCAATACGGTAGAAAACTCCGCTCTGAGCGGCGTATATGCCGTACCCAACAGCATCGACGGGCAGGTTTTATCGCTGTAAAGCTGTTGATAAGCCTCAGGATCGGCAAATATATTATAGTTGATCAGCACATCTGCGGGATACGCAAAAGCAGCCAGATCATCCATATAAATCAGGCGTGCCGCCGACTTTACACGACGCAGATAGCTCTCTGTGACAAAATAACTGTCGACCAAAACGGCTTTCGGATGATAACCTGCAATCAACTCGAGTAAACGATCGGTTTCGCCGTCCATTTCGGAAAAATCCGTATTCAGGGTGATATGCGGATAACCTCTCCGATCCAACAGCGCAGCGCATTTATCGTCGGCGGTAACAAACATTACCTCCGTGCCGTGCTTTTTCAGCGCGTCGGCGACAGATAAACAGCGCATCATATGCCCGAGACCGATCGTCTCGTTTCCGTCAACTCTGAACAAAATCATAATTGTTTCTCAAAAATCAGTATCTTCCCATCTCTGCCTGTCTGAACAAAGCCGAGCATTTGTGCAAGCGATAAGGAAGCGATATTCTCTTCATGTATCTCCGCGGTTGCTTTTCGGCATCCCTTTTGCGAAACAGCGTAATCCAAAAGAGCTTCGACACCCTCTCTCGCCAGTCCGCGGCGCTGATACTGTTTGGTGATAAGATAATTCACCTCGGCGGTATCATCGGAGCAGATCAAGCCGAACACGCCGGCTCTCTCTCCCGTCGCTTTATCAAAGGCAATGTAGTCCGTACGCTTATCGTTAAAAGGATAGATGTGACGAAACCAGTTCATATGCTCTTCCAGCGTGATCTGATGGGGATCGACAAAATAGCGATACACCTCGGGCTTCGATCTCTCATCAACGATAAACGACGCGTCGTCAGCGGTTATCTCTCTGAAAACCAATCTCTGACTTTCCATGGATTACTCCTT
>CACZAW010000187.1 GCA_902779225.1 uncultured Ruminococcus sp.
GCGCCGGCTTCAAGAGCATCCTCCATAACGGTGTCCTCATCCTTTTCGAGATCTTCGCGCTCGATGATCAGTACGCCTTTTTTCTCAAACATATAGCTGACGCAGCCGGGGGTGCCCATGTTGCCGCCGAACTTGTCAAAGTAATGTCTGACGTCGCCCGCTGTACGGTTGCGGTTGTCGGTCAGCGCCTCGACGATGACCGCTACGCCGCTGGGACCGTAGCCTTCGTAGGTGACAGCCTCATAGTTGGTGCTTTCGCCGCCCTGTGCCTTTTTGATGATGCGCTCGATGTTATCGTTGGGAACGTTGTTTGCCTTCGCCTTTGCGATACAATCTCTGAGCTTTGAGTTGACATTAGGGTCGGCGCTGCCGCCGTCGCGGATCGCGACCAGCAGCTCTCTGCCGATTTTGGTAAATACCTTGGCGCGCGCGGCGTCGTTTTTACCCTTTTTCTGTTTGATTGTGCTCCATTTATTATGTCCTGACATTGTTTCTCATTCCTTTTTTGTTTTATTCGCGTCACTAATATACCATATCTTGTTTGGATTTGCAAATAGATATTACAGTTTTGTAACAACTCTATTGCTTGATTGGATTGGGAGTGCTAAAATACAGGTAAGGATATATAAGGAGTGAGCATGATGGTTATGTCCATGACCGGCTTCGGCAGAGCGGAGTTATCCGTCGGAACCCGGGATATCATTGTCGAGATCAAAAGCGTCAACCACCGCTATTACGAGTTTTCCTGCCGCACCGGCAGAGGCTATAGCTTTTTGGAAGACAAGCTGAAAAAATATGTAGGAGAAAAGGTCAGCCGTGGTAAGGTGGATATGTATGTGTCCGTTACCGAGAACGACGATACCGCCGTTGAGGTCGAGCTGAACCGCCCGCTTGCCAAGGGCTATGTCGATGCGATGCGTGCGCTTTCAAAGGAATATGAGATCGAGGACGATATCTCTGTATCGACCCTTGCGCGTATCAGTGATATCTTCCAGATCCACCGTCCTCCCACTGATGAAGAGGCGGTATTTAATGACGTCAAGGTCGCCGTTGACGCGGCGATGGAGCACTTTTTGGAGATGCGCCGCGCAGAGGGCGAAAAGCTGCGCGCGGATATCCTCTCCCGCGCCGAGCATATCATCGCGATCGTCGGCGAGATCGAGGAGCGCTCACCGATCACCGTGCAGGAGTACCGCGAGCGTCTGTATACAAAGCTCAAGGATGTTTTGCAAAGCAACAATATCGACGATCAGCGGATCCTGACCGAGGCGGCGATCTTTGCCGATAAGGTCGCCGTGGATGAAGAGACCGTCCGTCTGCGCTCTCACTTTGATCAGATGAAGCGCTTTTTGGATTCCGATCAGCCGATAGGACGCAAGCTCGATTTTATCGTACAGGAAATGAACCGCGAGGCGAATACCATCGGCTCCAAGGTCACGGATTCACAGCTCGCCCATAAGGTCGTTGAGATCAAGGGTGAGATCGAGAAGATCCGCGAACAGGTTCAGAATATCGAATAACGGAGGAGCCTATGCGTTTTGTTAACATCGGCTTCGGCAATGTAGTCAATATCAGCAAGATCGTTTCCGTTGTCAGTCCCGAATCCGCGCCCATCAAGCGTATCGTTCAGATGAGCAAGGCGGCGTCCACCTTGATCGACGCTACCTTCGGCAGAAAGTGCAAGGCGGTCATCATCACCGACAGCGAGTATATCGTTCTGTCGGCGCTGACGACCGAGACGATCGCATCGCGTATGGAGGAGGCTAAGGATGAGTCATAAAGGTTTATTAGTTGTCTACACGGGCGCTTCCGGCGTCGGCAAGGGCACGATCATGAAAAAGCTCCTTGCGATGGATCCCAATATCCGCCTATCTGTTTCCGCGACCACCCGCGCGCCGCGTGAGGGAGAGGTCAACGGCAGAGAATACTATTTTGTTTCCCGCGAGGAGTTCGACGACCTGCTCGCCCGCGACGGCTTTTTGGAGCACGCCGAGTATGTCGGCAACTGCTACGGCACGCCGAAGGAACCGGTGTTCCGGATGCTTGACGAGGGCTTGGACGTCTTTCTGGAGATCGAGGTCAAGGGCTTTTTACAGATCAAAAAAGCCTGTCCCGATTGCTTGAGCATCTTCATTACTCCGCCATCGTTTGAGGAGCTGCAGGCGCGCCTGAGGGGCAGAGGTACCGAAACGCCCGAGGTGATCGCCGAACGGCTCAAAACCGCCCGCGAAGAATTGGAACACCACCACCTGTTTGATTATGTTGTTGTCAATGATGATGTCGACCGCGCCGCGCAAGAGGTGCTGTCCATCATTTCAGATAGAAAAAGTATGGAGGATTAAGAATTATGAAAAGAGCATCTTTAGACGATATGTTGACCGGCAAGGAGAGCCGTTATGCACTCGTGATCGGCGTAGCAAAGCGCGCCCGTGAGATCGCCGACGAATTCAAGGAGGACGGCGTGATCACCGATGAAAAGCCCGTTCTTCTCGCTATTGAAGATTTCAAAAACCATAAGTATAACATTTTGGAAGAAGACTGATTGATCGATGACCTGCGTTGTAGCACGCGTTGCCGTAGAGAACGCCGTTTATCATTTTGATAAAGAGTTCAGCTACCTCATCCCGCCGACGGTCCAGCAGGATCTGACGGGGTGCAGGGTCGTTGTGCCGTTCGGCAGAGGCAATACGCGCCGTCAGGGGATTGTGATCGGCGTCGCTGAATCGGAGGATACCTCCGGGTTAAAGGAGATCGCCGACGTCCTTGATACAGAACCGGTGTTATCTGCGGAGCAGCTCGGGATGTGCGCCTTTATGAAAGAGCATTATTTCTGCGCCTTCTACGATGCGGTCAAGGCGATGCTTCCGGCGGGGATCAATTATCGGCTGTCGGTGGAGTATTCTGTTGTTCCTTCGCTCGGGGAAAGGTTTTATGACCTGTCTGACGAGTGGCGGAGGATCGTTTCTATTATTCTTTCAAAGAATAATAGTGTTGAAAAGAACGCTCTTCTGGAAGAATTGGGCTACTCCAACGCTTCTGTTCTGGATGAGATGGAGCAGGACGGCGTTTTGCAGAAGTCCGACGCCGCGCTGCGGCGTATCGGCGACAAAACGGTCAAAATGATCCGCTTATCCGATGACTACGCCGCTGTTGCGGAAACCGTCAAGCTCAGCCTAAAGCAGCAAAGCGTGATCGACCTGCTTCAAACCGTTGGCAGTGCATCCGCCAAGGAGATCTGTTATTACACCGGCGTGACGTCATCCGTACCCGATACCCTTGTCAAAAAAGGAATCGCAGAGTACTTTGACGATGAGGTCTTTCGCATCCCGAAAACCGCTTTGTCCGAGCGCAAGGAGGTTATCCTCACCGATGAACAGCAGAAAGCCTATGATGAATTACTTTCGCTGTATCGCGGTGATACCGCTGA
>CACZAW010000188.1 GCA_902779225.1 uncultured Ruminococcus sp.
GGGATGGCGCGATCGTATTCGCCGGCTTCCCGGAGCCGCCAGGCGAACGTGCGCAGGAGGGCCGGGTCTTCCAACCGCATTTCGGCCAGATTGGACAGAATGCGCACGGCCAGGAGCTTTTCGTTTCGCGAGAAGAAGAAGCCGGCGCAATCCAGGAAGAATGCGGGCGCGGTGGCATTGGATGCGCGCAGTTCCAGATACCGGCGATAGAGCATGTCCGTAGGCGCGTTCGTGCCGCTGTGCGCGGTGGCGCAGTCCTTGAGCGACTGGAGGTAGGGCGTCTTGGGATCCCAGGCGGCCAGCTTCACCTGCGCATCGACCGGGGCGTCTTTCGCGGCAGGGGGTTCCCGTGCCGTACGATCAACCGGTTCCGCGCCAGCAGGCGCGACGTCGTCGACGGCAGCGGATTCCATCGCGACGGGTTCTGCGTGATACCGGCGATCGCCGCACATTCCGCGACGGTACATTCGCCGATGGGTTTGTCAAAATACAGCTGCGCGGCGGATTCAACACCCTGACAGTTGTTACCGAAGTTAACGACGTTCAGGTACGCCTCGATGATATCGTCCTTGCTGTATTCACGCTCGATGTTCAGCGCGCGGAAGATCTCTCTGAGCTTACGGGTGAGAGAAACCTCGCTGTCGTCGGTGATGTTCTTGACGAGCTGCTGGGTGAGTGTGGAGCCGCCGTAGTTGTCCCTGCCGGTCACCAGTGACAGGATCGCCGAGCCGGTACGGAACCAGTCGACGCCGTTGTGCTCGTAAAAACGCTTGTCCTCGATCGCGATGATCGCATCGACCATCGCCTGAGGGATGTACTTGTCATCTTCCTCATAGGTCTTATCTTTATCGTACAGATTGACCCAGATACGGTTCTCGGTGCCGTACAGCGTCTGGTACGGATCTTTGCCGAACTCGCCGGTCGCGGGATCCTTGACATAGATAAAGGAGCTCTGGTTCAGCGAGCGCGCCGTCAGGTCGATACCTGTCGGCTCGTTAGCGATCTGGAAGATAAAGATACCGATGGAGATGCCCACGATCAAGCCGGCGATCGCGCCGATGAGCACGACCGTCAGAAGAATGCGTCCGACGCCGCCGAAAAAGGCTTTGACCGGCGATTGCTTGCGCGGCTGAACATCGATTTTATCGGTATATTTACTGATGTCGGTTTTTCTCATAGATCCGACCTCCTGTCATTTTCAAACGATGCAATAAGGCATAGTTACACATATATAAAAATTATATCACTTATCAAGTGAAAAATAAATATTTTTTTTCAAAAATTCAGAGATTTTTCACAATCAGCCGACCCGAAAAATAGGAATAATACCTAATTCCGGCGCCAAAATAAGGATGAGGTGATATTTGTGTATGATATGAAACGGCTGATCGGCATTACGGGCGCGTTCCTTATCGCTTTTACTGTGGCGTCGGCGTCGCTTGCGCCGGCGGGAGAATCCGTCCTTGCGGCAAGCGCGGATACGGCGGCAACGGATGGCACCGCGCTTTTTACGGCAAAGGAGGCAGACGGCAGGATCGCGATTTATGCAGGTCAGCTGCGCGTCAGACAGACGCAGACGCGGGTCGACAGCCTGCCGAAGATCGACCGCATGAGATTGCGCGAGGGGATCAATTTTAATTCTGAAGAAGAATTAAAACAATTCATAGAGGATTATTGCTCATGAGGAACAGCAGTCAACATCCGATAAATGAAGCGTCACTCGTGAGATAAACCAAAACCCGCCGGCGGAAATCCGCCGACGGGTCGGGCTGTAAGAGAATCTTACTTCATGCTCTTTTCATAGGACTCGATCATTTTCTTGACCATCTGACCGCCGATAGAGCCTGCCTGCTTGGAGGTCAAGTCGCCGTTGTAGCCCTGCTTGAGGCTGACGCCTACCTCGGAAGCGGCTTCCATCTTAAAGCGCTCGAGGGCTTCCTTAGCCTCGGGAACAGCAATGTTAGATCTGTTAGCCATTTCGAAATATCTCCTTTTCTTTTTGCGGCGGTTCATCGTTCCGCGACGATGAACCCACCGCCCCGAGACGCTGATCTGCCTTTATTGCAGCGGCTTTCTGACCGCTACGATAGTATTGTGGCATATGATTAAGGAGATATTAGTAGAAATATCTGGTTGTTCGGATTTGTCAGTATCGGTCACCGTTATGTTGACATATCATCCTTCACAGGGCAAATCATCTGAAGGTCAAATGGCTCTCTTTTCGAAAACTATCTCTTTTTATACAGCACGAGCTCCGGATCTGTGCCCTCTGCGCCGTAGGTGCAAATCAGGATAAAATCCATATTGGCGAGGACGCCGAAGCACCGATCTGAACACGCGTGTTCACCGAATTCCGATTCGAGCTGATTGCCGAGATAAGTCGTATTGTCGTCAAGGAACTTAACTTTCATGCCGTTCGGCAACTGATATTCCAGATTGACATACTTGCCGACGAGCGCGTTCAGCTTTTCGACCTTCGGAAGTCCCTCAATGTGAAGGGCGTTGATCTCATCGATCAACTTCTTCTTGAATTCGTCAAACTGTCCGTTGTCGCTGAGTTCGTCATATCGTTTCCAGTAATCGAGCTTGGGCAGCATTTCCTTCATATACGCGCGCGCCTGCTCTTCGGAAAAGCCCTCCTTCACCATATGAGGAATACAGACGTCGATCAACTCGTCCATATCGCTGTATGTATACTGACCGTCGGCATAGCACCATTTGCAGTAATCCTCATTCAGCGAACCGTCCCGATCTCTGCCGATGACGTCATCCTCGAGCGGCATCCCGCAGCACTGGCAAATGAGCTGATGCGGAGAACCGAGCAGGGTGTTGATCGAAACGCCGAAGAGCGTTGACAACAGCTTGAGGGTATCGGTGTTCGGCACGGTCTCGCCGTTCTCCCAGCGCGATACTGCCTGACGGGTCACAAACACCTTCTCGGCAAGCTCGTCCTGCGACATCCCGTTCTTTGTTCTGAGATTAAATATGATTTCCTTTGTATCCATAATGACACCTCCTGATAGTATGATAACATCAAAACCATGCGATGAAAAGCAACCGCTTGTTGCTGATAACCGGTTTCAACGTCCAATATGATTTTTGTCAGTATCGGTCTCCATATTCCTTTTGATATTGGGTTCGCTTTTTCTTTTCCGGTAAAAGACGAATCCATCCTCAACCTTTATGATACGATAGCCTAATCTTTTGTAAAAAGCATTTGTCCGCTCATTCCAACATGGGGTATCCAGATGAAACTCGGCAGCGCACGGGAAATTCTTTTCTATGCATTCCATCAAACGAATTCCGTAACCTTTTCTGTGATAGA
>CACZAW010000189.1 GCA_902779225.1 uncultured Ruminococcus sp.
GCGAGGTAAGGCTGGCGCCTTGCCGAGACTTTTTTGGGCAGGCTGACGGAATAATATTCAAGCAAGGCGTGCGCCGCAAATTGTGCGGTGTTGCCTTAATAAACGCACTTTACAGGGCTGCGCGGGCAGCCCTGTATTTTTTGTGTTTCACTCCCACTTGTGCGGAAGCTCCGTTATTTTTCGAGGGACAGTTTTTTCTCTGTTACCTCAGTTGTCATATAGCCGCCGGTGATCTCAGCGTCGCGCTTGACGGAACCGTCCTCCCGCTGTACAAACATCGAAATACGGTTATCGCTCATCAGATGACTGCTGTCAAAGGATATCGCGCCGTCGTTGAGCTCAATCGGACCGCTGTAATCCTTTTTCATCACATATTCCCACGCGACCGGTTCGTCGCTTCCCGGGGTTTGCGTCACAAGATCCTGAGAATAGGGAACATAGTCATACATCGCAAAGCAGATCTTTGTCAAAGGAGACTTCATATAGTCCTTCGGCATGGTGGAAAGGGTCATGCTTGTATCCTTCATCGCCTTTTCGTTGTATCGCTTTGCGGCGAACGGTGTGGCATAGTACATGTAAATCTCGGGGCCGGTTGTTCCTTCGTTGAGGTTGACGCCGACAAGGTTATGGTTTTTGTCCTCCCTCGCCACCGGCGTATAGTATAGCTGATAACGGTCGGTCACGATACCCTCGGGGTGGAATTTCTCGCCGACAGTGCAGACAATGTCGTAAACCGCCTCCTGCTTCTGCTTTTCGATCTCGTTCTCTCTCGCCTCTTCGGAGCTGTATTGGTTGATTTCCTTTTCGTTCAGCGAGTAGCTGCGGTAACCGAAATAAACATACTTTCCGCCTGCTGCCTTGTTGAGGTCGATATCGAGGAATTCCGTACAGCCCTGCTCGAGCAAGCCCAGCTGCGCTTCCTTTGGCGAGTTTCCGCTCCAGGCGTAAATCTTGTTATAAAAGAGCTTTGACGCCTCATATTCTCCCTTGATAAACACCTTATGATTGATATCACCCTTGAACTCGGCGGCTTCGACTACCTTGCTCTTGTGATATACATCATCCTGCTCGGTTACGTCCGCCTTGTCTACCACAAGCGCCGTAGAGCAGCCGGAGATAAAGACGTCCTCGCCGATCTTAAGCTCGGTAATCGGCCTGCCGGGAACGGTGCCCTGGTTATAGGAGTAATAAATAAAGTAATTATTGTTACCACTCATCCTGATCGGCGTTGTATTGGACGCGCAGTAATAAACCGCGTTGTCAAACTGCTGCTGATCGGGAACAGACTTCTCGTTTGATCGGAACAGCACGATGCTCCTGACCGCCTTATCCGCATTGTCGGTTCTGGCGACGCTGATATAAGCGGCGGGATCGCCGCCACTGGGCGGCACGGGCTCATAGTTCGGTACAAGCGTGCGCGTCCATGACTTTGACGGATCGCCTGCCACGTCGTACGGTATCATCTCGTCGGAGGCAGCGGCGGTCGCCGATACCATCGCGAGCAAATCGACCTGCTTGTCATAGTTGTTAAGAACGTTCTTGTCGGTTGATTTTGAGTCTTCTCTTGACGACGCGCCGACAAATATCCTTGAAATATACCGCTTCTTGACGGTATCGCGCTTGATGTACATATAGACTTTTTCGCCCGGATGGAAAGAGCTGCCGTTCTCGCTGTCGGAGTACTTGGGTCTTCCACTGCCGTCTGTCCATGAGGGTAAGGCGACATTGAACGCTTCCAGCTTATAGGGATCCTTTAACTCCTGAACAGAGTTGAAGTCGCCGCTCGGCTTACTGCCCGCGAGGGTGGTTTCTTCCGAAACGTCGCAGGTGATAACGCCGTTGTTATTTGTCGCGTCGTGCCTGTTTTTGCTGACGACAACGCTGTCAAGCGTCAGGCGCGGCGCGTCCTTGACATAGCCCGTAACATACAGGTTGGTCGCAATATACGGCATGACGCCGTCCGCCGTTTTCATGCTGCCCTGATCTTCCCTTGAAAAGCCCCAGTAGACGCTGTCGATATCATTATCTCCCAAAAGTCCGTTAGTCGCCATATAGGCGTTTTCGGGAGCGATGGCTCTGATGTTGGCTTCCTTTTCAATATCACGCTGTACCACTACAGTGGCAGCCGCGTAGACCGCGTTGCTGCCGGCGGAGCCGGAGGGCTTTGCCTGATATTCGGTCGCCTTGCTGATCGTATAGGGGAGCTTAGAAATATAAGGCTCTCCCCTGTACGCCTGCACGTCTGTCAGCGCGCGGTAGGGGTTGTAGCTCCAGGTATAATACAAACGCAGGTATTTTTGGTTACTGTCCACGATGTAGCCCTTGTAATAGAAGGACTGGGCAAGGTTGACGCCCTTGGAGGCGTTCGGTTCCTCGATAAACGGTTGATCGGCAAGCTCCTCAAACAAATGTCTTATGACGTCCTCCGGCGCTTCATAGTAGCCGGCGCCGTTTTCCGAATCCGTACCGAAGGCGAAGAAAATGCCCGACAGGTACTTGGTACCCTCGGTGTATTTTTCCTCGGGCTCATAGTACATATAGGATCTTTTGTTTTTAGGCTCCCAGTCATCTGTGGTGGCGTAACCGGTATAGCTGTAAGGTCTTCTTCTGTATCTTCCCTCGCCGCCGTCCGTTCGAGGTAAGGTGTAGCGACTGGTCGCGAAGTTATAGGGCAATCCGCTGAAGGTGGTGACGGGCTCCCAGCCTGCCTTTGCGTCGCTGTGCTTGCTGACCAAATGAAGCTTGCCGACTTCAATCGGCGTACCGGCGTTTTTGTCCGCACTGATGTACAAGCCGTCCAAATCAGCCGGATAGTTCTCGTCTTCATCCTTTGAATCCGCCGGGAAGCCTAATTTTCCGGCGCATCCGTATTTGACCTGTCCGAATTGGAGCGTGCCGTCGCTGGTGTACGGCGCGACCCTGATATCGCGGATCGCCATATTCGGATTGGTGGTTGTTTTGAAGCCGAGGTAGGTATACTGATCATCGTCGAGCATTGCCACTCTGGCGTCGGGGCTCAGGTTTTGATCGAAAATCTGGAAGCCTGCCGTGGTCAGCTTTGCCTTAACGCTCGATTCGTTTCTGCCCGATCTGACGATCATATCGCTGTAATACAGCTTACCTTCGCCGCCGGATTTCTCGGCGCTCTTGGGATCCGCGCTCTGCACACGCTTGGCAAGCGAGCTCTCGGTAAAATAATTGATATAGATACCGTTCACGTCATCCCGCTTTGCGCCCGTATTGCAGTTGCCGGGAGTCACCTGACCGAAAAAGCTGGCGCAGTCGCAGCCGTTGGGCTTA
>CACZAW010000190.1 GCA_902779225.1 uncultured Ruminococcus sp.
AGCTCATCCATATTGTCGATCAGCCGGTCGTAGATCCCCTCGCCGCGTCTTTTATCGGTGATCTCCTTTTCGCCCTCAATACTCATCACGGGTAGGAGATTGCGGTTTTTGTCAAACAGCTCAAAATACCTCTCATCCATATAGGTTCCGTTTGTGAAGATCGGAAACAGTATATTCGGCTTTTTCGCGGCTGCCTCTATGACGTCGCGTCTGAGCATCGGTTCTCCTCCCGCAAGCAGGATGAAGCTGATCCCCAGCTCGTCCGCCTCTTCAAAGATCCGCAGCCACTCCTCGCCCGTGAGCTGACAAACGGGCGTCGAATCCACGGTCGCGTGATTGCATCTGGAATAACAGCCGGCGCAGTGCAGATTACATTCGCTGGTTATGCTCGCGATCAGAAAAGAGGGGATATGCTCGCCCTTTTCTTCCAGCTTCTTTCTCTTGTTTGACGCTGCTCTCGCGGCCGCGGCGAAGCGCAGCATAAAGGCGCTTTCCTTAGGATCCCTGAGAGTCGCTCTCAGCGCTTCCTTTACGACGCGTTCTATCCCGTTTGATAAGTATTCCTGAAGATCAAATTCTTTTATATCGTTCATCGTTTCACTTTCCTAATTCCTAAGAGGCAATATGCTTCGTATCTTTATCGACAGTATATCATGTATGGATCACTGAATCAATATGAATTTCATACTCGCGGTATCATTTTCGATATTCCCTCTTTTCTTAACGTTGGTTTTGTGTTATACTTTTGTCTGCGTCAGCCGAGATCACGCAAAGACGATTATAAAAACGACCGGGAGGTTTTGCTTTGATTACCGATTCATATCACAGTGAAAAAGAATCTTTGTTTTCACCGGGAGCTTTTCTGGGCGAAAGAAAATACATCTGCGATACGGCTATCGCGACCTTTTCGGGCGAGATCTTCAACAGCGTTCTCGAAAAATACCCTCATAAGGAGGTCGCCTCTGTCGGTTCGGCAAACGGCTCCAAGCCTGTATTTTTGCTTGACGTCGGCGGCAAAAACGCGGTGTTTTATTTATCGGGTATAGGAGGCTGTCTTGCCGGTAATGACATAATAGAGATCAACTGGCAGACAGGTATCAAGAACCTGATCATTTTCGGTTCAGCCGGTTCCCTTGACAGCAAGGCGACAGACGGCAGATACGTTATACCGACACAGGCATATCGCGATGAAGGGATGTCGTATCACTACGCTCCGCCGTCTGATTATATCGACGTCAAAAACAGCGGAAGGCTCGCCGATATTTTTGACAGATTGAAGCTTCCGTATGTCCAAGGCAGGATCTGGACGACCGACGCTCCCTACAGAGAGACACAAACCGCCTTTTCAAAAAGAAAAGAGGACGGTTGTATAGCTGTTGAGATGGAGGTTGCGGGAGTTCAGGCGGTTTGCGATTTTTACGGCATAGAGCTGTACAGCTTTCTTATGACGGGAGACGTGCTCGCTTCGGAAGAGTACCTCCCCGACGGACTTGAATATGCCAACCATTCGCTTGATAAGTTCTTTACGGCGCTCAAGATTTGGGACTGCATAGGATCGGGAAAGTAAAGACAGCGGATGCTCATTTATAAATCTGATTTACTGAAAGATAGGAGTTGCTATATATGAAATGTACTCGAAAAACGTTAGCCTGTGTAATGGCTGCGATCATGCTTTTATTAAGCGGATGCGGCGCCGCGAATACGGATAACACGTCCGAAAGCGCGAAAGAAACTGCCGTCGAAACGACCGCGAAAAGCAGTACACAGCGGCACAAGGTGATCATTGATACGGATACCGGTTCGGACGACGCCGGCGCGCTGGTTCTCGCGGCAACGAGCGAGCAGCTCGATATCCTCGGAGTGACCGTGCTGTTCGGCAACGTACCGTTGAAGAACGCGGCTGATAACGCGCTGATGACGCTGGAGGTATGTGGCTCTGACGCGCCTGTATACATCGGCGCCGAAAAACCACTGAAAAAAGAGCGCGAAGAGATGATAAGCGTTCACGGAAAGGACGGTATGGGAGATCAGGATCTTATCCATCCCAAGCGCGGCGCTGAGGACGGCGACGCGGTGGATTTTATCCTCGATACGATCAAGTCCGACCCCGGCGAGGTAGAGATCATCGCGTTCGGTCCGCTCACCAACATCGCTCTCGCGTTGAAGAAGGATCCCGATACGATGAAGCTCTGCAAGCGTTTGTGGGTTATGGGGACGACAGGCTTCGGAGTCGGCAACGCCACTCCTGTAGCGGAATTCAATGTTTACAGCGACGCGGAGGCTTACGATACCGTGCTTCGGGCCGAGCTTCCGATGACAGTCTTAGGCTTGGATATGGTAGAGATCGAAGAGACGAAGATCACCGAAGACGATCTGTCAAAAATGGCGCAGGGAAACAAAAACGGAGTCTTTATGAGCAAGGCTTTCGCAAAACTCTTTGAATTCTATCGTAAATCGGGGAATAATATGACGCTGCCCGATCCGATGGCTGTCGCCTGTATGATCTGGCCAGATATGGTGCTTGAAACAAAATCATGTTACGGCTTAACCTGCGTAGGGGACGACGCCGCCTACGGACAGGTCATCCTGTATCAGAACGGCTCGGTATATGAGGCGATGCCTGAGATCAGTTCATATAATCTCGATGTTGTCACAAAGATCGACGCTAAGCTCTTCAAGGACAGGTTTATGTCTGTGATGACGGATTAACGTTGAAAAATAATTAAGGCTCCTGAAAGTGTAGATCACATCTCACTTTTGGGAGCCTTAGTTTATTTTGTAAGTAAAAATTATGATTTACAGCTCAAAAGCCGGAGCGTCGGATATGCCGGTATGAAAACTGTCTTTACGCGGTAAGAGCGAAACAGAACAGATAAGACGCTGTGATATTACTCTCACCGATTTTGCAGAACCATACTGATGAACGGCAAAGCGAGCGACGCCACGAGGCTCACGATACCGATGATGAGCAGTATATTGAAGAGCTTGTTTGAGCTGTAGCGGTATTCCACCGCGTCCTTCGGATTCTTCGGATTATACCAGATGGGGCAGGTGTCTCCGACATCAGACGCGTTGGGGTTGACAGCCGTTGATCTGAGCTGATACTCGACCCCGTCTACGCGGTACGAATAGATTTTCATACCGGCGAGCGCACCGCCGATCAGACAGAACACGAGCGTCGGCCAGATCTTGCAGAGCGCCGAGAACATGTACGCGCACCCGCCGTCCGCCGGCCAGAAGCGCACGATGCCCCACGACACGCCCGCACCGAAGATCGGCAGGCCCTGGTCGACCCAG
>CACZAW010000191.1 GCA_902779225.1 uncultured Ruminococcus sp.
GTGATCGTATGCGGCGTATACGGGATCATGCGGGCGTTTTTCGTGAGAGCCTGAGCCGTCCTCTGCGGCAGATACGCCAAGAGCAGCTTACCCTGTGAGGTCGCATGGAGCGGCAGCCTGACGCCGATTTCCGGCATGATCCGCACTCCTCCCGCGGATAACGCGTAGTCAAACGATACCACGCCCCTGTTATCCGTCATCGAGATCACCGCTGTGGAGCCCGTGAGCGCGCTGAGACGCTCCAGATACGGCTTAGCGACTGCACCGATATCAAAGCCGCGCGATACCGCCGCGCCGTATTCAAACAGCCGGATCCCGAGGGTGTACGCACCGTTGTCCTGCTGCGCGACCAGTCCTCTCTCCCGCATGGTGGAGAGCAGCGCATGGACGGTGCTTTTGGGACAGCCGGTCTTTTCGGATAGCTGTGAGAGCTTCATCCCGCCGTCCTGTGACGCGAGAAGATCCAGCAGTGTGATCGCTTTATCCAGTGATTTTACCCTTGCATCAACCTTCGCCATGATATCACCTCACTGACAGTATACATCATCCGCATCGTTTACGCAAGAATTATTCTGTATGACAGAATCAATGTTCTGTATTAAAGAACGATTTGATTGCCGTCGGCAGGCAAAAATGGTAGAATTTGATGTATCAAGGAGATGAACGGAACATGAAAAAAGTATTAGCATTGTTGCTGTCTGTCATCATCTGTGCAAGCATCACGGTTGCCTGCTCTTCCGGGAAAAAAGATGAGAAGAAATCCGATCGGACTCAACAAGCAGAAGTCGTCGTCTTTGCCGCCGCAAGCATGACCGAAACGCTCAGCGAGCTGGGCGATCGCTTTCAGACGGAGCATCCGGAGATCGAACTGACCTTCAACTTTGATTCCTCCGGCACGCTGAAAACGCAGATACAGGAGGGCGCCGACTGCGACCTCTTTATCTCCGCCGCGCAAAAGCAGATGAACGCGCTGGATATCACCGCCGATAAGGAGAAGAATCCGGACGGACTGGACTTCATCGACCCCGATACGCGCCTCGATCTGCTCGAGAACAAGGTCGCGCTGGTCGTACCTGAGGGCAATCCCAAAAATATCCGCTCTTATGAAGACCTTGCAAAGCGCCTGAACGACGGCAGCGTGCTCCTCGCGATGGGCAACGCCGATGTTCCGGTCGGACAGTACACACAAAAGATCTTTGATTATTACAAGCTCAATGAGGAGAAGCTCGCCGAAGCCGGTCTGCTGACCTACGGCTCCAACGTCAAGGAGGTCACGACACAGGTTGCCGAGGGCGCTGTTGACTGCGGGATCATCTATCAGACCGACGCGTACAGCGCAGGACCGGATATCGTCGATACCGCTACGGAGGAAATGTGCGGCAAGGTCGTCTACCCCGCCGCCGTCCTCAAAGCAAGCAAGCATCCCGAAGCCGCAAAGCAGTTCCTCGAATACCTGCAAAGCGATCAGGCAAAAGAGGTATTCACCAAGGTCGGCTTCACCCCGATCAAATAAAATTGGGTGAGAGTATCCCGCCATCAACACTTCAAACTTCACTCTTTCTATGCCCGCCGCGCTTGGTATCTCGCTATGCTCGATCAATTGATATATCCCCCTTGCATCCCCCTTTAGACAAAGGGGACTGCGCGGCTAAGCACTTCACTCAAAAATCGGGTGCGGGCAGAGCCCGCCATTCACTATTCATTATTCATTATTCACTATTCTTTATTCATTCTATCATGGATCTCTACCCTTTACTTAACTCCCTGCGCATCGCCGCGATCTCCGCTACGGTCGTATTCTTTCTCGGGATCGCCGCCGCTTACTATATCGCGAAGTGTCCGCGCATCATCAAAGGAATACTGGATGTGATCTTCACCCTGCCGCTGGTTCTCCCCCCGACCGTGGTGGGGTATCTGCTGATGCTTTTGTTCGGGCCGAGGCGTCCCGTCGGCGCGTTCTTCCTCGATACCTTCGGCGTCAAGCTGACCATGCAGTGGTGGTCGGCGATCCTCGCCGTCACCGTCATTGTGTTCCCGCTGATGTATCGCACGGCACGCGGCGCATTTGAAAGCTTTAACGAAGATCTCGCCTCAGCCGGACGCACGCTGGGGCTGTCAAACACTTACATCTTCTGGCGCATCCGCATCCCCGCCTGCAAGCAGGGGATCATCGCGGGCGTCGTCCTGTCGTTCGCGCGCGCTTTGGGCGAATACGGCGCGACCTCCATGATCGCAGGCTATACGCCCGGCAAAACCGCAACCGTCTCAACCGCTGTCTACAACCTGTGGCGCACCGGCAACGATGAGCTGGCGTTCAAGTGGGTGCTGATCAATATCGCGATCTCGGCAGTCGTGCTGTTATGTATCAATCTGGTGGAGAAGCCGTACAAAAGGAGGTCGGGATGATGCTGTATGCTGACTTTGAAAAGCAGCTCGATCTCTTCACGCTGAGAGTGCATATCGAGTGGGATCAAGGCGTATTCTCGCTGTTCGGTGCATCCGGCGCGGGAAAAAGCATGACCCTCAAATGTATCGCGGGTATCGAAAAGCCCGATCGCGGCGTCATCCGCCTCGATGACAAGGTACTGTTTGACAGCGCAAAGCACGTTAACCTCCCTCCGCAGAAGCGCGGCGTCGGCTACCTGTTTCAGGATTATGCCCTCTTCCCCAACATGACTGTTGCAGGCAACATCAAGGCGGGACTGCATCGCCTGCCGCGTCGGCAGCGCGATCTAAAAGCCGCAGAATTCATGGAACGGTTCCGCATTACGGAGTTAGCCGATACTAAACCCGCACGCCTGTCAGGCGGCGAAAAACAGCGTGTCGCTCTCGCGCGTATCTTTGCGAGCGAGCCGCAGGTACTCCTGCTGGACGAACCGTTCTCTTCGCTAGACACATTTCTCAAATGGGAACTGATCCCGTATATGAAAGAAGCCTTGCAATCCTTCTCAGGATGCAGTATCATGGTATCACACGATCTCGACGAGGTGTTGAGCCTGTGCGACAGCGTTTCGGTGATACAAAAGGGCGTAACCGAGCCCGCCGTCGACAGCGGCGCTTTCTCTGAACAGATCAAAGAAAAACTGCAACACGCAGGATTATATTTCGATAAAGGAATTATCAAACATGACTGACCGCTACGGAAGAACAATCAAATACCTGCGTCTGTCCGTGACCGACCGCTGTAATCTCAGGTGCATCTACTGCATGAAGGAGGACGGCGTGTGCAAGCGCGCCCACAGCGATATCCTCAGCATCGAAGAGCTGACCGAGA
>CACZAW010000192.1 GCA_902779225.1 uncultured Ruminococcus sp.
TTGACGATCGGTTAATCCGCCGTCATCCAAAGGCGCTGCATCGGGTGGGGCGCAGAGGGCACCTCTACCCCGTCTTCGGTCATCAGTTTTTGACAGGTGACTGTATATGAGTATCCGTCGGGAGGCAGGATATCCAGCGTATCGCCGACGAGAAACTTATTGCGTTGGGTGATCACCGCGACGTTGCCGACTGAGCTTTCCTCACAGACAGCGACCGCGTTATAGCGACGGATATAGCCGCCGTTCACGGTCTCCTGTCCCGGTTCGGTTCCGAAAAAGAATCCGGTCGAATAGGCGCGGTGAGAGATCTTTTCAAGCTCTTCGCGGATCCACGGACTGAGCGTATAGTCATCGGTAGGGTTCGCGAAATATTCGTCTACGGCATGGCGATAGGCGTTAGTCGTCACGGCGGTGTAGTAATAGGTCTTAGCCCTGCCCTCGATCTTGAGGCTGTCGACGCCCGCCTTGACCAGCTCGGGAATATGCTCGATCATACACAGATCGCGTGAATTGTACAGATAAGTACCGCCGTCGTGCTCCTCCACCGGAAAGAACTCGCCCTCGCGGTTTTCTTCCATCAGGTGATATTTCCAGCGGCAGGGCTGGGCGCAGTCGCCGCGGTTGGCGTCGCGTCCGGTCATGAAAGAGGAGATCAGACATCTGCCCGAAAACGACACGCACATCGCGCCGTGGACAAAGCATTCGATCTCCAGATCCTTCGGTATTTTATCGCGCATCTCGGCGATCTCGTCGAGGCGTGTTTCGCGCGCCAGCACGACACGCTTGGCACCAAGCGCATACCACGCACGCGCGGCTTCGTAATTGATGATACCGCCCTGCGTTGAGATATGGCGCTCTACATCGGGAGCGACCTTCTTAGCCATCTCAAAGACGCCGAGGTCGGCGATGATGAAGGCGTCCACCCCCGCTGACGCCGCTTCTTTCAAAAAGTCCGGCATGGCGGGGATATCCGCGTTGCGCGGCAGAGTATTACAGGTCAGATAGACCCTTTTATGACGTTGATGCGCTGTTTCGCAGGCTTTGTATAATTCTTCTAAAGAAAAATTCTTAGAAGCTGTCCGCATTCCGAACTGCTTGCCTGCGAGATATACGGCGTCCGCGCCGAAATTCAGCGCCGCCTCAAAGCTTTCGCTGTCGCCCGCCGGCGACAGCACCTCCGGCTTTACCATCCGTACTCAGAGTAATCAGGCTCTGCCTGCGGCTTGCCGATCTGCGAAAGGTTGAATTCATGGCCTTCGAGCGTTTCGGCGTACATCGGGGTCGAACCGTTCTCTGCGGTATCGTGGCAGAAGTAGAGATACTCGGACTCGATCGGGTTCAGCGCCGCCTTGATCGCTTCAACACCGGGGTTGCAGATCGGTCCCGGGGGCAGACCCGTGAGCTTGTTGGTATCGTAGCGCGAGGTAAAGTTGTTCTTGATGCTGGCGGGAACATCCTCAGCCTTACGGTAGGGATAATACTTGGTACAATCGCAGTTGAGCTGGGCAACGCCCGAGGACGCGCCGTAGTCGAGACGGTTATGCAGGATCGAGGAGATATAGTACATATCCTCCTTATTCGCAGCCTCCGCCTGGATGATCGACGCCATCGTCAGGATCTGATCCATGGAGTATCCGGTGCCCTTCGCCTCATCGACCAGCGTGGTCTTTTCCTTATGACCGAAGTAGCGCTCCTTATGCAGAGTCACCTTGTTCTCATAGTTGTTCAGGAACTTATAGATGACCGCCGCAGGATCCTCGCCGACATAGAAATCATAGGTATCGGGGAACAGATAACCCTCGAGCTTATAGTAGCGATCCTTTGCGTTCTTGATCTCCTTCAGGAAAGCGAAATCCTCGTCAAACTGATTGCTGTTGCAGGTATTGAGGAACGCCTGGACATCGGAGATAACGCCGTTTTCATGCAGAGAATCGGCGATTTCGAGCAGGTTCATACCCTCGGTGATCTGAACGGTAACGATATCGGTACGGTTGACGTTACTTTGCAGATAGTTGATGATCGCCTCATAGTCTTTATTCGTGTCGATCTTGAAGTCTCCCTGACGGAAGCCCTCGACGTTCGAAGTAAAGTTGGCGTACATCTTGAAGAAGGTGGGACGCTCGATCACGCCCTTTTCCTTGAGGATATTCGCAATATCGTCCAGCGTGGGATCGGCGGGGATACTGACCGTCACGGTATGAGGATTATCCGTGCGGTTCATCGCGAGCAGATCATGAACGCCGACGAGGATATACTGCGCGATCATGACGCCGAAGATAATGATCATCGAAAGCCATACCAACTTGAAGATGCGGCGGTTGCGCTTTGCCTTGAGCTTTTCGATCTTCTTCTCTTCCTTGCGCTGCTGCTTGAGTTCCTTTTTAGAATCCTTTTCGATCCGTTTTCTGGTATCGCTGTCGGAGTAAGAATTGATCTCGTCGGTCTTTCTCTTTCTTTTCAGAGAAGAGCTGTCGGTGCTGTAAGAAGTGATCGAGCCGTCCTCATCGGTATAGGTCTCGGTTTTGGTCGTCGGAGAGACGTCAAAATCACCTTCCGAAAACGCTTCCATCCGCGATGCGGGCGACTCTTCATAATCGCCGCGGATCGCGTTCTGGTCAAAGGAGCGCTTGAACTCTTCCATCTTTTTTTGACGGGTCTCTTCAATTGAATTGGAATTGATATTACGTGAATCGTCAGCCATAACAATTCTCCTTTGGGTTGTGGTCAATCATCAGCGGTTGATGCGCCGGATATACTTTTCGGTGCAAATCAGATCCATCCTGATGTCGTAATCGGACGCCTCATACTCCGGGATCAGACTGTCGCTGTAGCACAGAGCGACTTTGAGGCAGTTGTACTTAGCAAGATAACGGTCATAGTATCCTCCGCCCCATCCCAGTCGGTAGCCGCGCATATCGCAGCACAGCGCAGGACAGATGCAGAGCGTATCCCGATCGGGAAGCACCTCGGGACAGCCCTCGACGGGCTCGAGGATCCCGAAACGTCCCTCCTCCAGATCGGCAAGGCCGGTAATACGGTGGAAGGTCATCACACCGCCCTTATGGCATACCGGGAGAGCGACCGTTTTATGATTTGCAAGTGCAGCGTGGATAATGCCGCCGGTGGCGATCTCATTATCGCGCGCCGCGTAGATCAGGAGCGTCTTTGCCCTGCGGTATTCCTCGCTGATCAGCAGGCGGCTCTGGAGTTCCAGATCTATCGCCTGTTTATTATTTTTCTCTAATAGAATTTTTCTCTTTTCTTAAAAAA
>CACZAW010000193.1 GCA_902779225.1 uncultured Ruminococcus sp.
GTCCGAGGATACTGTCGCGCACGCAACCGCCCACAGCATAGCAGGAATAACCGCTTTGCTGCAGTCTGTCGATAATAAATCGAGCGTTATAAGGTAAAACCAATCTCATGCGCTCACCAACTCATACCATTTATATATAGTGTAGTATAACATAAGTTTTATTAAATTGCAACAAAATTTATTCACATTTTAATACAATATAAATAAAATCTTGATTTCGGTGATTTTTGGGCTCCTTTATTACCCATCTGTTGATTATTTCGGCAAAAAATCATTTATTCGCGGTAAAAATCGTTCTTTTGACTCGCATTTCCTTGATGGATCCAACACAATTTCAAATACTAAGCATGAAACAAAAGTTAAAAATGCTTTTGTTTCGAGGCAAGCCGTCCGATCCTATACTATTATATATAGGACTTGTGACGGCTGTGAAGGAGGGATTGGATGAAAAAAGCAAAGCGATTTTTGGCGGCGGTCATCTCAACGCTTCTCCTCTGCCCTGTCGTCGCCGCTCACGCCGCCGAAAAAGAGGTGATCCTAGGCGGGACGCCGTTCGGACTGACCATGTATACCAGCGGCGTTATCGTCATCAATGTGGATGACAGCCGCGATTCACCGGCAAACGCGGCGGGTATCAAAGAAAACGATATCATCACCAAAGCCGACGGCAAGGAGATCTCGACCAACGAAGAGCTCAGAGAAATCATCAAAGCGTCAAAGGGAGAGGATATAGAATTATCCCTGAATCGGGGTAAGAGCCCTATATCCCTGACGATCACTCCCGCGCAAAACGACGACGGCGAGTATGAGGTTGGTATGTGGATCAGAGATTCCGCCGCGGGGTTGGGAACGGTAACGTACTTTGACGAAAGCAGCTATTCGTTCGGCGCGCTCGGACACGGTATCTGCGACAAAGATACCGGGATGCTGCTCCCCCTGAAAAGCGGCAAGGTGCTGAAAGCAAGGGTGACGTCCGCTACGAAATCAAAAAGCGGGATCGCAGGCGGTCTGAACGGCTATATGACCGACGAAGCTGTCGGCGAGATCTTTGTCAATACCGGCTTCGGTATTTTCGGAAGGTATGCCGCCGTACCGCAGGGCAAGCGCGTAAAGTGTGCGGATAATGAAGAGATCCACACCGGAGAGGCAACGGTCTACTGCACCGTCGACAAAGAAGGGGTCAAGCCGTACGACGTCATCATCGAAAAGGTCAATCCGGATAACGATACCGGACAAAACTTGGTCATCCGGGTAACGGATCGGGAATTGTTGGAGAAAACAGGCGGCATCGTGCAGGGAATGAGCGGCAGTCCGATCGTACAGGACGAAAAGCTCGTCGGCGCAGTAACCCATGTTTTTGTCAATTCTCCTCAGACAGGCTACGGTATCGCCATCAACAATATGCTGGAAAGCTATGAAAAGCTGGGCGGACTGTGAACAGTTAAAGGGTAATAAAGCTCACAAAACCGCTAACCCGTAACCGGTATCCCGTAACCCGTAACCTGTAACCTGACCCTGATGCTGTCGAATCGTGTCGAATGGTTCTTTAAAAAATTTTTGTGTTTTCTATTGCCAATTTTACCAATTTATGGTAAACTATCAGTACAAACTGAAACAGGAGATGTAAAAATGACTGAAAGAATCAAACTATTGATGACGCAGGACTCAGCTGAAAATATTGTCAACACCAAAAATGTTCTCGAAAAGTACGGTATCGACGTATCGTTCTGCCCCAAGGACGGCGAGGACGTCATCGCACGCATCACAGCCGAGAGTCCCGACGTCGTGATCATGGATCTGTTTATGACGCGGATCGACAGTATCGGGGTCATGCGCGCCGTGCGGCGCGGCAAGCCCGAAAAGCTGCCTATGTTTGTGGTCTATTCCGGATTTGACAGTCCTGTACTGGAACGCGAGGTGATGAGCTCCGGCGCGACGTACTTTGTCTTAAAGCCGTTCAACCTCGGCGATCTGGCGGAGAACATCCTCCGCCTGCACAAGAACCGCCGCGCCAAAGCAAAGGGCGGCATCCGTCAGGCGGGCTTTGACAACTACAGCATCGAGGTCAAGGTGACGGAGATCCTGCATCAGATAGGCGTGCCGGCACATATCAAGGGCTATCACTATCTCAGGGATTCCATCATCATGTCGATCGAAAAGCCGGAGATCATCAACGCGGTGACAAAGCAGCTCTACCCCTCGGTCGCAAAGAAATACGAAACGACCTCATCGAGGGTCGAGAGAGCGATCCGCCATGCGATCGAGGTCGCATGGGATCGGGGCGACGTCGAGGTGCTGAACTCCTACTTCGGATATACGATCCAAGGCAGCCGCGGCAAGCCTACCAACAGCGAGTTTATCGCGATGATCTCGGATAAGCTCAGACTGCAAATGAAAAACGCAAGCTGAAAAATGGACTGCTGTTCGCAATAAACAGCAGTCCATTCGTTATTGAAAAATTATTCTGCCTGAGAGGACGCCGAAGCGCCGTCTTCTGCCTCTTCTCCCTGATCCACGGGAAAGCTGAATGTATCCGTAATCTCAGCATTACCCTGAGGATCCTCATAAACGGTCACGATCATGTATTCGGGCGTACCGGCAGCAGTCGCCTTCGCAAGGATCTGATAATTCATACCCGCTACGACCTGTGTCGCCAGCAACGCCAAGGGTGCGGACTTCGTACCGGAAAGATTTGCAACTGCTTTTTCAAAAGCCGCCTTTGCCTCATCGGTCAGCTCGTAAGAATCCGGCTCGCTCCAGCCGCCTGCAACGGGATTCTCGGGATCGTACGGTGCAGGAGCTGCGACCTCGGAATTCTGGATGGAGGTGATCTCCGCGTTGCCGTCCAGGTCCTCATAGACGGTGACGATGGCATAGGTGGTCGCGGCGTTGGGAACGGTCGCGGTCTCCTTGCACAGCACCAGATGATTGGTTCCGGCGACGACCTGTGAGCTGAGATAGGCTATCGGCTCATACTGCGCGCCGGCGAGTGTTTCGTTCATCTTAGTGAACATCGCCTTGACATCGTCGGAAACGGTAACGGACTGGCTGTCTCCCCAACCGCCGTCGATCGGAGCGTCGGACTCTGCAGCTGTTTCTGCTTCCGTTGCGCTTTCGGTTTTGTCTTTTGTCTGATCATCGGATTTCTCCCCGCAAGCGGCTAGAGAAACGACCAATAAAGCGGTCAATAATAATGCAATAATCCTTTTCATGAAGACTCCTTCTTTCTTTGAATTTTACCTTTCAAT
>CACZAW010000194.1 GCA_902779225.1 uncultured Ruminococcus sp.
AAATCGCCGGCGGGCTGACGCCCGCCCAGATTGATAAGCCGATAATTGCCGAAATAATGCCATTTTCAGCGTGTTCGGATTTGCTATCGGATGGCTATGCATCGGATCAAAGGAGAATCGACGCGACCGATCTGTTTCCAATCCCAAACTACTGTTGTCCTAAACTGTCCCTTTCGGCAGAATAGATACCCTGCAAATACCCCATTCAATTTCTTTATTTGGAGGATAATCACCATGAAAATCACCAGTTTTAGTCCCCTTATCATGACGAATGATTCCGAGAATGCCGCAAAAGTATTTGAGGCGCTCGGATTTACAAAACGTCATGAAAAGAAGGACGCCACAGAAAACCATGATTCCGGTTTCCGTATGAAGGACGCCGAGGGTCACGGCATCTCGATCGCTCAGGTCAATCAGATCCCGCGGGATATGCTCGCCGTCCAGATGAACGTCGATGATTTTGACGAGGCGATGGCGCTTCTGAAATCGCACGGCTTCACCAATAAGAGAGGCGAGGGCAACGTCATCGACACAGGCTCGTCCAAAACCGCCGTGATGGTAGCTCCTTCGGGATTTGCCGTCAATGTGGTGTATCATGTCAAAAAGAATTGAGATAGGGGAGGGGAAGAATAATGAGTCACAATCCTGATATTTATCTGTTGTATGAGTACATGGAGAAGTTACCGTTTACCGTTAGGATCAAGGTTCAGCTTGACGAGAAGATCGACGCGGATTTATTGACAAAAGCCGCGCAGGAAGCGATCACAAGATACCCGTATTTCAGCGTGCAGGTCGGCTTGGACGAAGGTCAGAATTACACCTTGGAGCATAACGACCGACCGATCGCCGTCCTGCCCGAAAAGGACGAGAGAATGGTGCTCGGCAGCGACGAGGTCAACGGTCACCTTTTTGCGATCACCTACAGAGATGACTGCATCTGGTTCAACTATTCTCATGCGCCCTGCGGCGCGCCGGGCGGCTTGTTCTGGGTCAAGACGACGCTGTATCAGTACATGACCGGGAAATACGGTCAGCTGACGCCGCCTGCGGATCTCAAGCTCGTCGGCTCTCCCGTGACCGAGGGCGAGCTCTTTTATCCGGACGCGGACAAGCTGCCGACGGACGAGCCGATCTCGCGCTATGACGGCGGCGATTCCAATCTCACCCTGGGCAGAATGCTGAAATTCCTGTTGAATCCGTTTGCCAAGAATAACTATTATTATCAGATCGAGATCCCGACACAGTCGTTTATGGACTATGCCGCAAGGATCGACGGAACGCCGAATACCATTCTGGCGGCGATGATGGTCAAGGTCGTATCGCGGATGGTCAAGGAAAAGAAAAACACCCATCTTTCGGCGAGGATCGCGGCGGACTACCGCTCCGATATCGGCGCAGAGCTTTCCTACCGTGATTTTGTCCGCTTTATCCATATCAAATATGACTGGGACATGATGGATGAATCCGTCGAGAAGCTCAATATGCGTGCCCGCGGCGCGATTATCAGGCAGAATCAGCCCGAGTTAGCCTTTGAGCGTTTCAGAAAGCTCGAAGAAGTTCACAAGGGTATCGACGCGCAGCCCGATCTGAAATCCAAAATGAAGTTCGCGAGTTCGAACAGCACCTTCCGTTCCGATCCGCGCGACAACTTCACCGTCAGCTATGTTGGTAAGGTCGATTGGGGAGAGATGGAGCAGCATATCAAGAACGTCTACACCATCACCGACGGCGACCTCATGCTCGAGGTGAACGCGTTGCAGGATCATTTCTGCATCACGTTCCAAGTGGTTCACAAAGACAGCAAGCCGTTAGATCTCTTCTGTGAGCTGCTTAACGGGGAAAAGATCCCCTACAAGGTATCAAAGCAGTATATCCGCTATATGCCGAAACTCCAACTGCCTGAGGCATAAACGGTGTTTTGATCAAGAGATTCATTTTCAAAATGAAATAACATAGGCTGAGAGATACCCCCTTGCGGGATCTCTCAGTCTATTTTTTATTATTTTTGCGCTTTAATGTGGTAAAATGTGCTAAATATTGAGGTGAATTTTTGGACGACATCACGACGGTATTTATGCAGTTTATATGTTATAATGTAGTAAATAACCATTTGGAGGTGCCTTATGCGATTCTCTAAACGATTGATCTCAGTCCTTCTTGCGGCTTTGCTGCTGGTCGGCATTATCCCTTTCGGCGCGCTGACGGTATCGGCAGGCTCTGCTGAGCCGAGCGATGACTCTTCCTCTGCCTTAACGATAGAGCGAAGATTCAGAAAAAGCACTGTCAGTCTATCGCCGACGGGGGCAAACGTCGACCTAGCCACGACGGGTCACTATGACATCGCCGTCGGCAAAAAGGTCATCACATCCGATAACTACACCGACGTCTACGGCGACGGCAGGGTCAAGTATGACCCGAACACCAAGGTCTTGACGTTGAATAATCCTGATCCGAGAAAGCTGGAGCGGGCGTACGGCGACAGCTACGGCATGATCCATATCAACGCATCCGGCGTCACCGTCAAGGGAACCTATCA
The DNA here is from genome assembly GCA_902779225.1 of uncultured Ruminococcus sp. GTDB lineage: Bacteria > Bacillota > Clostridia > Oscillospirales > Acutalibacteraceae > Ruminococcoides. The sequence continues at coordinate 2,537 of CACZAW010000194.1, forward strand.
CATGGACAGGGCGTATTCCGAAGCGGGCATCAAGGGTGACAATTCCGTGACCCTAGACGGCAACTTTACCTTTTACGGAACTGAGACCGGCGCTCACGCCAATGAAGATATCGTCGTCACCGGTGGCAGCATCACCGCATTCGGAAGCAAGCAGGGCGCGATGGCAGGCAACCTCATCGTCAACGGCGGCGCCTTCAAGGCGGTCGCGACCGGCACAGGCGATGATGCGGACGGTATCCTTGTCGAAAAGCTTTACGCCAATAGCGGGCTCTCCCGCATCGAGGCGCAGGGCGACGGATCTGCTTTCACGGGCGACGAGATCATTTTTGATAAAACGAGGATCACCTCCGACGATTCGTTTTTCTCGCCGTCTGCACGTACGATCTTGCGCGGCGATCTCAAGGGCGTTGCAAAGTCATTCGTGATCGAACCGTTCTCAGGCTCCTACTATGACGTATGGGTCGGCTCGAGACAGGTCGACAGCCAAAACTACACCGATATCTTCGGCGACGGTAAGGCGAGCTATGATCCCGACACCAAGACGCTGACGCTTGCCGATCCCACTCTTGTCGGCGGCCATACGAAGAATTATGATTTGTCCTGCTTCAGGATCTATGCGACCGACGACCTGACGGTCAAGGGCTCCTACCATATGTCCGAGGATGAGCTGCTGCTGATCCCGGGCGCAGGCGCCGACGGCGCTGA
>CACZAW010000195.1 GCA_902779225.1 uncultured Ruminococcus sp.
TGTTCACCATCGTACACGATGATAACGGCACAAAGGTGACCAATGTCCATCCGCTCGGCACGATGACCAACGCCGACGGCGACGTCGTAGAAATGAACCTTTCCGATCAATATGTACCGTATACCGGCGAGCCGCTCACCCCGCCCGCGGTCACCTTGACCAATTCCATGGGTGTCGAGTACGCCGAGGGCGAGGACTACACCCTGACCTATTCCAGAGATGTTTATATGAACAGCGACGAGCCTGTGAGCATCGAGGTCGATCCCGAAAACATTGTGGAGGTCGGCAAGTATACCGTTGTCGCGACGCCTACCCGCAACGGCGTGCTGCACGGCGAGGCATGGGCGATCTTTGCGGTCGTCGATCCCGACGCGCCGATCCTCGGCGACGTTGACGGCGACGGCGTTGTCACCGTCATTGACGCGACCTTGATCCAGCGCGTTCTGGCGGACTTTAAAGAGGATCCGTTCAACGAGCTTGCAGCCGACGTAGACGGCGACGGCAATATGACCGTCGTTGATGCGACCTATATCCAGCGCTATCTTGCAGGTCTTGATTGTCCCAAGGCTATCGGACAGCGATTGTTGGTCTAAACCAAAGGAGCTTTCGCAAAATAGAATATGTCATTCTGAGGCGACGCCGAAGAATCTGAAAGCGCTGACCTTTCCGTGATATCACACATCTAAGATGTAATTATTTGGATAAATTGCACTGTAGGATCCTTCGCTTTGCTCAGGATGACACAAATTAGGGCTATCGCGTTTCTTAATGCGACAGCCTTTTTTGTATTCCGCAAAGCAAAAACATCACACCCTCTTGACAGACTAATAACCATTAGTTATACTGATACTAATGGTTATTAGTTTTTGCTTTGGAGGATCATATGACAACAAGAGATCGCATCCTGAATGAAGCGCTGACGCTATTCGCGCAGAACGGCTATGACGGAACGAGTGTGGAAGAGATCGCGGAGAAGGTCGGGATCAAGGCGCCGTCGCTCTACAATCATTTCAAGGGCAAAGAGGATATTTTGAACGCGCTGATCGATATGGCAGAGGCGCGATACGAGGAGTTCTTCGGCTCGGACAGGCATATCGGCAAGCTGCCCGAAAGCAAAGAAGAATTTATCCAAACGGCGATTCAAAAGGTTTCCTTTACGATGTGTGATCCGATGATCCGCAAAATGCGCAAATTCCTTGTGCGCGAGCAATTCAGAAATGAACGCTTTGCCGCAATCACCACAAAGCATCAGCTCAGCGGGATCCAAGGGATGTACGCAAAGATCATCGAAGGTATGATGCGTCAGGGGTTATTCAAAGAGGATGATCCAGAATTACTCGCGACCGAGGTGACCGCGCCCGTCGCTCTTTGGATCGCAAAAGCAGACAGACAGCCTGACTGTGAGCAGGCATGTATGGCAAGCGTCGAAAAACACATCCGGCATTTTTGCGATGTGTATATGACTGAATGAATTCGGAGGTAAACGATGCGATTAGACGGTTTTGGAATATTCGTAAACGATATGGGCAAGATAATCCGTTTTTACAGGGATGTGCTCGGCTTTGAGATCAAAGAGGCTGAGGATACGAAAAACGTGTATCTTGTCAAGGACGGAACATTGTTCCTGCTCTACGGCAGAAAAGACTTTGAAAAAATGACAAGCCGGAAATATGACTATGTCAACGGTCTTAACGGTCACTTTGAATTGGCGCTGTATGTCGATACCTTTGATGAGGTCGACGCTTCCTACAAAGCGGCTGTTGAACACGGCGCCGAGCCTGTGATGGAACCGACGACCGAGCCTTGGGGACAACGCACCTGTTATATCGCCGATCCCGAAGGCAATCTGATCGAGATCGGCTCTTGGGATAAGCCTTATGAAATAAAAGAGCAAGACAATACGATTTGACAGAGAGGTAGAAAATGATAAACAGGAGGAACTGATATGAATCATCGTGCGCTTATCGTTATTGATTTACAAAACGACATCACCAAGCATTACAAGGGAATTATCGAAAAAGTAAATGCAGCTATTGATTGGGCGCAGTCGGCAGGGATGCACATCGTCTATATCAAGCACAACAACATCACCGCAGGTACGCGTACCTTCAAGCCCGATACAAAGGGCGCGGAGCTGGTGCCGGAGCTGAACGTCGTATCGGACAATATCTTCGTCAAGACAAAGAGCAACTCCCTGACAAGCGAGGCGTTCTCCGACTTTATCACGACAAATAACATCAATGAGTTTTATGTTGTCGGAGCGGACGCGACCGCCTGTGTGAAATCCACCACCTACAACATGACAAAGGCAGGCTATCCCGTACACGTTATCTCCGACTGCATTACAAGTTATGATCTCAAAAAGATCGACGAAATGCTCGCTTACTATGCAAGCAAAGGCTGCGAGGTGAAAACACTTGATGAAACGATCGGTCAGACAACTGACAAGTGAAGAGATACGGAACGCCCTACCGGCGGTATATAGAAATCATCGGGAATCAACGCAAACATGACCGTGTTCAATTTGGCGAACGGGATAACTCTTTTCAGAATACTGTGCAGCCTCTTGCTGCTGTTTTGCGCGCCGCTGTCGCTGCCGTTCTATGTGCTTTACACAGCCGCCGGATTATCCGATATCTTTGACGGCCTTATCGCGCGGAAGACGAATACCGCAACCAAATTCGGCGCGAAGCTCGACGCCCTTGCCGATATCGTTTTTGCCGCGGTCTGCCTGATCAAACTGCTTCCAATACTCAACGTACCGATTTGGCTGTACATTTGGATCGCCGTCATCACATTCATCAAGGCGGCAAATATCGCAGCAGGATATATCCGACAAAAAGAGTTTATATCAGTACATTCCGTGATGAACAAGTTGACCGGAGGTATGCTGTTCGTTTTTCCGTTGACGCTGACATGGATCGATTTGAGTTACGGCGCGGCGTGTCTGTGCGGTTGCAACAACAGCGGCTGTTTATGAAGGATATCTGATCCACACCGGAAAAACAGCTTAAGACAGTTGGGAGAAGTGAGATGCATATTATCAAAGCAGAAGCAAATCAGGTAGAAAAAATCGTGGATATGTCTATCAGAGCTTTTGAAACAGACGTCAACGTCGGCGGAGCAAAAGGTGACTGTCCGCCCGGATTTGATTCGGCAGAATGGCATAAACAAATGGCACTGGAGGGGCATTTGTATCTGGCAATGATAGGAAAAGATTTGGT
>CACZAW010000196.1 GCA_902779225.1 uncultured Ruminococcus sp.
GCCTCTTCCATAGACGATACCGCAAAATATCGGATGCCGTTATCGTACAGCGCGTTGACAATCACGTAGCCGTGACCGTAGGCGTCGCCCTTGACGATGCCGATAAAGGTACCGTATTCCGGGTATTTTGCGACGATATTGCGGGCGTTTTGCGCCATGGTCTTCAGATTGATTTCTACATAGGTGTCTGTCATGATCGATCAAATCCTTCCTGTCCGTATTATCTCATCCTATATCATACCATTATTGCGCCGCACTTTTCTGCCGTATTAGAATTTTTCAAGATTTCTGTACTTTTTCTCCCTGCTATTGAATTTCGACAATAAATCATGTATAATATCTGTGTATGCGTGATTTGAAATAATTGCAGGGAGTAACCTATGAAAAAGTTTTTGACAATTCTGATATGTAAGCTGTTGCGCTTTGTCGGCAAGCTGATCGGCAAGGGCAGCAGTATGCCCGGTCAGATCGCCTTGAAGCTCTGTCCGGATATCCTCAAGCGCGTGACGCTGCCGCAGTATATCATCGCGATCACCGGCAGCAACGGCAAGACCTCTACCGTTGAGATGATCGCCCATATCCTGACGAAGAACGGCAAGACCGTCGCTTGGAACCGCGAGGGCTCCAATCAGATCGAGGGCGTCACCACGATGGTGCTGTCAAACGCGACCCTGTCCGGTAAGGTCAAGGCGGACATCCTCCTGATCGAGAGCGACGAGCGCTATGCGAAAAAGACGTTCAGCTATATCGAGGCGACGCATTATGTCATCACCAACCTTTACCGCGATCAGCTGACGCGCAACGGTCATCCCGAATTTGTATTCGACGCGATCGCCGACAGCATCCACGACGGCACCCGATTGATCCTCAATGCCGACGATCCGTTGGTATCGGTGTTCGGCCATAACAGAGAGAACGTGGTGTGGTTCGGCGCGGACGAGCTTGAGAGCGATGAAAAAGAGCTTAACAGCGTCTATAACGACGGCGCATACTGCCCGATCTGCAAGGCGCCGATGACCTATACCACCCATCATTATAACCACATCGGTCACTATGCCTGCACCGCCTGCGGATATCGCCGCCATGATACCGATTATACCTTGACCGCGGGCGATCTGAAAGAGGGCTGGCTGGAGCTGGACGGCAAATATCGCATTTCCCTGGCGCTGAAATCCCTTTACAATATCTATAATATCCTCGCCGCCTATACCGTGGCGCGTCTGGTCGGGATCGACGGTCAGTCGATCGCCGACGATATGAACGATTATGTGCTGAAAAACGGCCGCGTGATCAATTTCAAGCTCGGCTCCCGCAGAGGAACGCTCCTGACCTCCAAGCACGAGAACAGCATTTCCTACGATCATTCCCTGCGTGTCGCCTGTGCCTGCGACGAGGGCTGCGACGTCCTGATCATCGTCGACGCCGTCAGCCGCAAGTATTTCACCAGTGATGTATCGTGGCTGTGGGATATCGACTTTGAGATGCTCGATCATGAGAATATCCGCGAGATCGTTCTTGCGGGCGCGTATGTCAACGATCTTGCCGTGCGTTTCAGCTATACCGACATCCCGAAATCGAAGATTAAGTTATATGAGGATATCGCGAAGGCGGCGGATCATCTGAATTCCGACCGCAGCGAATACATCTACGCGATCACCTGCTTCTCCGATAAAGAAAAATTCCTGAGCAAGGTCGAGGAGGTTTAATATGAAGCTGCTGCATTTGTATCACGATATCATGAACCTCTACGGCGACTATGCCAATATCCTCGCCTTACAGCGGACGCTGCAGGTCAACGACATTGAAGCTGAGATCGAGCGCATCAGTCTGGGCAAGCCCGCTAACCTGAGCGAATATGATTTCATCTATATCGGCTCGGGTACCGAAAAGAATCAAAAGGTCGTACTGAGTGAATTCAGAAGATATACGGAACAGCTCAAAGCCTATATCGCTGCGGGAAGACCGATCCTGATGACCGGCAATTCCTTTGAGATGCTCGGCAAAAGCATCACCGACGGCGACGGAAATGTTCACGAAGGTCTTGGCTTATATGACTTTACCGTGACGGAAGAGCGCGGCAAGCGCTATACCTCCGATATCATCGCGACCGCAGGATTTCTCAATCAGCCGCTGGTCGGATTTATCAATAAGTCCAGCATGATTCGCGGCGTTACCAATCCGCTGGATACCGTCACCTTCGGCTTCGGAAACAATGCGGACGAGATGACAGAGGGGATCCGTGACAAAAACCTTTACGGCACCCATATCACCGGTCCGGTACTGGTCAAGAACCCGCATTTCCTGATCTATCTCGCCGAAAAGCTGCTGATCAGCAAGCCCACCGACGTGCATCTCGTCTATGAGAAAAAGGGCTATGAAAACACGTTGAAAAAGCTCTCGGAGCGCACCTGAAATCTGTTGCTTTGCGCTTATCGCAAATAATGACATAATTATGTAGAAACGGAGTGAACCATTATGGCAATGTCCGCCGGCAAATGGCTGTTGAATAAATTCAAGGATATCAACCATGACCGCATGAATAAGCATATTGATATCATCCAAAAGAATTCCGGTAAGAGCCGCTTTGCGATCCGCTGGGATATGATGTGGAATTTTCTGACCCGCGGCACCGGTTATACCGATTATTTTCGCTGCAATTTCATCGAGCTGAGCAACGACGAAAAGGATACCTTCGCCACCGCGAAAAAGTTTTATAAGCTGCTTGCTTACTTAAATGACGAGGAATATCTGGTCGTCCTCAACGATAAGCTGATCTTCAACGAGCTGTTCAAAGAGTATCTCAAGCGCGATTTTATCAACCTGCGCAAAAGCTCTCCGGACGATCTCAAAGAATTCTTAAAGGATAAGACCACCGTATTTGCCAAGGAGAACCACGGCGAGGGCGGTCACGGCATATCCAAGCTCAAGGTCGCCGATATCAAGGACGTCGAGGCGCTGTATTGGGAGCTTATCGAAAAGGATCAGCTGTTGGTCGAGGACGCGATCATCCAGCATGAGGATCTCAATGCGATCAACCCCTACGTCGTCAACTCCTTCCGCGTTATCACCCTGATGAAGGACGGCAAGGCGACCATGATCGCCAACGCCCTGAGGATCAATCAAGACGACGCCGAGGTCATCGGCTGCACCAACGACCTGTATTTCAGCATCGGTGCAGACGGCAGGATCGATTCCAATGTCGTCGACGACTACGGCGACGTCTA
>CACZAW010000197.1 GCA_902779225.1 uncultured Ruminococcus sp.
CAACTTTATCCTGATGTTTACCGTCAAGAATGAGGTCGGCGCATTGGCGCAGGCGCTGAATGTGCTCGGCAGCTACGGCTTCAATATGCGTGCGCTGAAATCCCGCCCGATGAAGGATCTGGCGTGGCAGTATTATTTTTACATCGAAGCAGAGGGCGACGAGACCGGACGCAACGGTACGGATATGCTGCGGCACATCGCTCTGCACTGTGATAAATTGAAGGTTGTAGGTCACTACAGCGAAGAAATATTGTTAGAAGATGGTGAATTGTATGCCTGAAAGCAAAATTCTGAGAATGGAACTGGGCGAGAACAGCTATGACATCGTGGTCGAGCGCGGCGCCCTGAACAGAATCGGAGATCTGTTCGATCTCAAACGGAAGGTAATAATCATCACCGATGACGGCGTGCCGGAAGAATATGCCGACACGGTAGCGGATTTCGCGGATGAAAGCACCGTTTTTACGGTGCCGCAGGGCGAGACCAGCAAGGAGCTGGGCTGGTGCCGTGCGATCCTGACCAAGATGCTGGATCGCGAGTTTTCACGCCGCGACTGTGTTGTTGCCGTCGGCGGCGGCGTAGTCGGCGATATTGCCGGCTTTGTCGCATCGACCTATAAGCGCGGCGTTGATTTTTATAACGTCCCCACGACCGTTTTGTCACAGCTCGATTCCTCGATCGGCGGCAAAAACGGCGTCAACCTCAACGATATCAAAAACATGGTCGGCACCTTTTATCAGCCGAAAAAGGTCGTGATCGACCTCGATCTGCTCAAAACCCTGACCACCCGCCAGATCAGCAACGGACTGGCTGAGGCTGTCAAGGCGGGGCTGACCTCCGATAAGGAGCTGTTTGAGATCTTTGAAAGGGGCAATATTCCCGCACATATCGACGAGATCGTTCTGCGCTCGCTGATTGTCAAAAAAGAGGTCGTCGAGCAGGATGAAAAGGAATCGGGGCTGAGAAGGATCCTCAACTTCGGGCATACCATCGGACACGCGATCGAGAGCTTTGAACACCTTAACGGTCTGTATCACGGTGAGTGCGTCGCGCTGGGAATGATCCCCATGGTCAGCGACGAGCTGCGTCCCCGCCTGATCAAGGTACTGGAGACCATCCATCTGCCTACCGAGATCGAACTGGACGTCGACGCGGTATCCGAGGTGCTGATCCACGATAAAAAGATCCGGGGGGATTCCGTCATTTGTACCACCGTCGACGAGCCCGGTCACTTTGAAATGAAAACCATCGCCTTCAATGAGTTCAAGCCGCTGATCGCGATGGTCAAGAAGAAATAACCGTACCTTTATGAAGAATACTTTCGGAAACAACATATCCCTGACGCTGTTCGGCGAGAGCCACGGCGAATATATCGGCGCGGTACTGGACGGATTGGCGCCCGGGATCGTGATCGACGACGGGTTTATCAAATCGCAGCTCAGCCTGCGCCGACCCGCCGGAAAGATCGGTACCGCCCGTCATGAAGCGGACGAATACCGCATCGTCAGCGGCGCCTTTAACGGCAAAACCACCGGCACGCCCCTGACGATCCTGATCCCCAATACGGCGCAGCACAGCAAGGACTATGCCGCGACACGCGCCTATCCCAGACCCGGTCATGCGGACTATACCGCCAATGTGAAGTATCACGGATATGAGGATTATCGCGGCGGCGGACATTTCTCCGGCAGAGTGACAGCTGCATTGGTTGCGGCGGGCGCGATCGTGCTTTCCGCGCTGCGGGAAAAGGGGATTGTCATCGGCACCCATATCGCCTCATGCGCCGGGATCTCGGACAGAGGCTTTGCTAATACTGCCGAAGAAATAACGGCGCTCAATCAAAAAGAGTTTGCCGTTCTGGATGATGAAAAGGGCGCTGAGATGCGCGCGGCGATCGAAGCGGCGGCTGCTGAGGGCGACTCGGTCGGCGGCGTGCTTCAAACGGCGATCCTCGGCGTACCCGCGGGCGTCGGCGAGCCGTGGTTCGATACCGTCGAGGGCGTGCTTTCCCATGCGCTGTTCAGCATCCCCGCAGTCAAGGGCGTGCAGTTCGGCGACGCTTTCAACATGGTCAACGGCAGGGGAAGCGACTATAACGATAGTTTTTATATTTCTGATAAAGAAATAAAAACCCGCTCGAATCATAACGGCGGCGTCAACGGCGGCATTACCAATGGGATGCCGATCCTGTTCTCCTGCGCCGTCAAGCCCACCCCGTCGATCTTCAAGGCGCAGAACACCGTGGATATGTTCAATATGACCGACGCGGTGCTGGAGCTGAAGGGCAGACATGACCCCGCGATCATCCACCGTGCCAGGGTAGTTGTCGACAGCGTCGCGGCTTTGGCGATCGCCGATCTGCTTGCGATAAGATATGGTATAGATTATTTAATGAATTAGAACTCGGTTAGAAGTCAGGAATGATTTTTAACCGATCACTGACATTATGGACTACGGATTGATAGGCGAGAGGCTGCCTCACAGCTTCTCCAAAGAAATACATGAGAAAATAGCCGATTACGATTATTCTTTGAAAGAATTAAATCTGGATGAAGTTGCCGATTTTATTCTTTCAAAGAATTTTAAAGCGATCAACGTCACCATTCCCTATAAGCAGACGGTGATCCCTTTCCTCGACGAGATCTCTCCCGAGGCGCAGGCGATCGGCGCAGTCAACACCGTCGTTAACCGCGGCGGCGTTTTGCATGGTTATAATACCGACTTCGGCGGGATGCGCGCCCTGATCGAGCGAACCGAGGTTGAGCTGAAATACAAAAAAGTGCTGATCCTCGGCACCGGCGGCACTTCGCGCACGGCAGCGGCAGTCTGCGAAAGGCTGGGCGCTAAGGAGATCCTACGCGTCAGCCGCAGCGGACGGGAAGGCTCGATCACCTATGAGCAGGCGTATGCCGCGCACGGCGACGCCGACGTCATCATCAATACCACTCCCTGCGGGATGTATCCGAACCTGTTTGACTGTCCGATCGAGCTCGACCGTTTTGAAAAGCTCAGCGGGGTGATCGACGCGGTGTACAATCCGCTGAACACCGCCTTGGTGCTTGCCGCCAAGGAGCGTGGCTTGAATGCCTCCGGCGGTCTGTATATGCTGGTGGCGCAGGCTGTTCTGGCGGCACAACATTTTTTGGATAAAGAGCTTGATGTGATCAAGCAGACAAACGAGATATATGATGAGATATATTTCTCCAAAAGAAATATAGCCCT
>CACZAW010000198.1 GCA_902779225.1 uncultured Ruminococcus sp.
AGACCGCAGATCTGATCGATCTGTTCTTTTCCCTTTCCCGGAGCGACGGGGGTGAAGGTAAAGCTTCCGAGGTTGCCGTACTGTTCCTGACGGCGATAGGGGATCAGATACTCTTCGCTGTCGATGATCTCCTCCGCTCTCTGATGTTTCTCGGAAAGCGGCGCGTCTGACGCGGCGATCCGATACAGCGACGCGCTTGCAGACATCAGGATGCGTCCGTCTGTGACGCGAAGCATCTCGTCATCTAAATAGCCCCCCGCATCCAGCTCGTTCATCAAAAACGTGTTGATGCGGTATAATCTCTTGAAATAATCGGCTCCCTGATACGATGTAACCGAACGGCTTTTGTACTGGACGTAATAGTAATCGTAATCCTCGATCACGGCGATGCTTTCCGTACAGCGCAGAACCATCGCGTTGATCATCGTGTCGCTGCCCTGTCTGACGTCCGGCTCCAGACGCGCCTTTTTCAGCAGAGAGGTCTTATACAGCTTTGCGTACAGAAAGTTGAGTCTGCCCTCTTCGAGCAGCCGGGGCAGAAGCTCGGAAAATTCCTCTTTGGTATAGAACGCTTCTTTACGGGGCGAAAACCGATCTTTTTCCCGCCCGTCCTCATAGACGTAGACCACGTTGGACAGCGTCAGATCGGCGCCGTACCTCTCTTGTGCCTCCATCAGGTGCGTCAAATAATCTTTATCAAAATAATCGTCGCCGTCCAGAGAGGTAGCGAACTCGGTGCGCAGGTTTTCTATCGCGAGATTTCTCGCGGCGGAGATACCGACGTGTTCGACCGATATCACGCGGATCCTGTCGTCCTTTTCGGCGTGTTCCCTGCATATCTTCGCGCTGTTGTCGACGGAGCCGTCGTCGATGATCAGCGCTTCATAATCCGTAAAGGTCTGTTGACGCAAACAGTCGAAGAACCTTTCCAGATATTGTTCGATATTGTAAACGGTTATGATAACCGTGACCTTTCTTTCACTCAATTTCTGTTATCCTTCAAACAAATTGATAATTCTATTCAACAGTTTTTCTTCATCAAAGAAATCCATCCGTTCTCGTGCATGTTTTTTATAATACTCTACGAGAGGCGGTTCCTGATACAAATATTTCAAGCCCAGATACAAGCCGTTCCCGCTGTTTTCGACCAGCATACCGAATCTGCCGTGATCGAGAACCTCGTTCGGGCCGGTACAGTCGGTGCTCAGAACGGGCGTATCTAAAATCAGCGCCTCGGCGACCGTGAGATTATACCCCTCCGTATAGGAGGCGCACACCAGCAGATCCGCCTGCCTGATATAAGGATAGGGATTGTTGTTTCCCTCTATGACCTTCACATAGCTGTCGGCGTGATACTCCTTGACCGCCGCCTTCACGAGTTCTATTTCTCCTGCCCCGACCAGCGCAAGCGAGATATGATAACCCTCATACCGCAGATAACACACGATGCGGATCAGTCTTTCATAACCCTTGACCTGCGCGAAACGGGCGACCTGTACCACATGGAACTTGTCCCTCTCGATCTGTACACGGGGTTCTTCCTTCGCCTTTCTCCTGATCTCCTCGATGGGAAGGATGTTGTGGATCGTGACAAGATTGTTTGTATCGCCGATCGCCTCTTTGAATCCATCCAATGAAGAGTAGCTGACACAGACGACTTTATGAAACTTGCGGTAGAGTCTGTTATATTCCTCTATCTGCGAATCGTCCAGTTCTTCCAGATTGCGGAAGTCATGATGCACCCATGCCAGACGAACGGCTTTTTTGTTGGTAGAGCCGGCGATGATCTTGACTGCCCATGTGTGGAAGAATGCGATCTCGACGTCGTACTTCTCCCGCCCTACATAGTACCGATAGAACTGGCGGGGCGTCGCTCTCTCAGCCCACATAGAGCCGTCGTAAAACTTGTAGCGGATATAAGGGATCTTGTTGCCTAAATGCTGATTGTCGGGCTTGTAGATCACGCGTACTCTCGGATCGACGTCCGCGGAATAGTCGTTGATATTCTTCCACATCAGGATCGTAACGTCATAGCCCTTTTCGACCAGCAGATTGGCAAGCGTCACCTGCGCTCGTTCCGCTCCGCCTATCTTGAGCGACTGGATCACAAAAAGAATTCTCTTTTTCTTTTTTTGTTTTTTCTTGGGAGTTTGCATTAGAAGGTGCCTCTTGTCTTCAAATGATTCATTTAATGATTATTTGTATCGTCAAATAGCCCCGTGATCAGGACAAATGTCTTATCCTCGTCAAAGAAGTCCGATCTCTGTAAGGCTTTTTCTTTATAGCTTTCCAACAGCCCGGGCGTATCATAAAGCTTTTTCAGCCCTTCGTATAAGCCCTCGCCGCTGTTATCGACGATCATACCGTATTGTCCGCCGTCGAGGATCTCGCGCGGTCCTGTGCAGTCGGTGCTGAGTACCGGCGTGCCGATGATCAGCGCCTCCGCTACCGTGAGGTTGTAGCCCTCATAGTAGGAAGAACACACCAGCAGGTCGGCGTCTTTGATATACGGATAGGGAGTCTTCTGCATCCCCGTCATAAAAACATAGGATGAAGCGTTCTTCTCGTCGATCCTGCTTTTGATGAGTCGGTGATCGTCGCCGCCGCCCACGACGGCAAGAGAAATTTCTTTGCCCTCGTCGTGCAGCCGGGTCACCGCGTCGATCAGCCGGAGCTGACCCTTCGTCTTGTCGTCGAGCCTTCCGACAATAACCAGATGCAGAGCGGCTTTTTTGTAGGTTTGTGAAGCCGGCTTATTCGCTTTGCGCAGGATATCCCCGGTCGGGAGCATATTGTAGATCACCGTTGTATTCCGCGTATCGCCGACGACCTCTTGAAAGCCGATATGCGCTTCCTTTGAGACGCATACGACATGATCGAACCGGCGGTAAGCGTCATATACTTCGCTCAGATCGCGAAAACAGTTCTGATATCCGCGCGCTTTTCGAAAATCGCTATGAACCCACGCGATGTGTACAGCGTCTTTGTTCGTTGAGCCGCTGACGATCTTCACGCACATTCCGCGGAAGAAGGCGATCTCAATGTCGAACCTTTCACCGCCGACATAGTAATCATACAGCTGCCGCGGCGTCGCCCGCGTTTCCCACATACCGTCGTCGTACAGCTTGTGGCGGATATAAGGCAGCTTCTGCCCTAAGTGGGTCTTGTACGGCTTACGGCGAAGCGTGACCCTTTCATCCAGCTCATCTTTCA
>CACZAW010000199.1 GCA_902779225.1 uncultured Ruminococcus sp.
AGGGTGAGATAATATGGACAGGAAGGATTTGATCAATCATGACAGACACCTATGTAGAAATCAATCTGAATACCATGGCGCAAAACGCCCGCAATATCGTCGCCAAATACCCTGAATACGGCACCTTTATCGGCATCGTCAAGGGCGACGCTTACGGCCACGGCTACGGAATCGTCAATGCGCTGTACGATAACGGCATCCGGTACTTTGCGGTATCCTCCATGGAGGAGGCGGCGGCTTTTCGTCGTGAAAATGCCGAGGCTCCCCTGCTCTGTCTGGAGCCGGTCGCGATCGACCGCCTTGACGAGGCGGCAGAGCTCAAACTCACGCTCGCAATCCCCGATACGGATTACATGGATGCGCTGATCGAAAGCAAATGCGCTTATCCGTTCAAGCTGCACATCCAGATCGATTCGGGCTTCAACCGTCTCGGCTTCAAGGATAAAAACGAGATAAAGCAGGCGGCGGATCGGATCGAGGCGTCGCCCTATACGTTAGAGGGCGTGTATCAGCATTACGCGACGGCGGGCATCTTCGATCCCTATTACGACGCGCAGCAGGAACGATTCAGAGAGCTGACCTCTCTGCTCGATCTGTCACAGATCCCGTTGGTACATCTCGGCAGCGGCATCGCGCTGATGGCGCACAAAAAGCCCGATATCGCTACGGCTACCCGCATGGGATTGATGATGTACGGATACAACATCTCACCCGACAGCTACGGCAGCTCGCCGAAGGACAGATTAAGAGCGGCGCGCGATAAATACTATCAGAAAAAATACAATCTGAGCGAGGTCATCCGCGACGTCGAGCTGGAGCTGACCCCCGCGATGACATTCAAATGCCGCATTTTGCAGCTCAAAGAGGTCAAAAAGGGCGAGCATATCGGCTACGGCGCCGCTTATACCGCCGAAGAGGATATCAAAATCGCCGTCCTTCCCGTCGGCTACAACAACGGGATCGGACATCAGAACAACTCGAGAGTGGTCGAGATCAACGGAAAGCTCTTCCCTGTCGTCGGCGAGATCGGCATGAATATGATGTGCGTCAAGGTCGACGCCGATACCAAGCTGACGGATACGGTCACCCTCTTGGGAGGAAGGATCACACTTGGGATGTTCTCACGATTCTCCGGAATGGGGCTCGCGGAAATCATGCTCGGCGTCGGCAAAAACAACCCGAGAGTTTATATCGATGAATCAGATGAATGAAAACGAACAACTCTATGAGCTGACCGGATCGGTCGAAACAATCATATATCGCAACGAAGAAAACGGCTATACCGTGATGGAGCTTGCGGGTGAAGAAAGCATGATCACCGCGACGGGCGTCATGCCGCTGGTGAACGTCGGCGAGACCGTCAAGCGGTTCGGCGTTTTCAAGAACCATCCGTCCTACGGCGAACAGTTCGCTGTGTCCGCCTTTGAGCGCGCGATGCCGGAGAATATGGACGGCATCCTGAAATATCTGTCGAGCGGCGCAATCAAAGGGATCGGCCCCGCGACGGCGCGTCGGCTGGTAGCTCAATTCGGCGGCGATACGCTGAGCGTGCTGGAAAATGAACCGGAACGCGCCGCAAAGCTCAAAGGGATCTCGATGAAGAAGGCGCAGGAGATCAGCGAGCAGCTCAAAAGGATGATCGGTATCCGCGAGCTGATGATCTACCTCGCCAACTATTCCGTATCGCCGAACGCTGCGGTCAGGATCTGGAAACGCCTTGGGAATAACGCGATCCCGATGATCGAGGAGAACCCCTATGTGCTGTGCGAGGAAGGGATCGGTATCTCGTTTGATACGGCAGACATGATCGCGCTCTCGCACAATCAGTCAAAGGATGCGCGCGTCAGGGTGCGCGCCGCGCTGGCACACGTTCTCAGCCATAACCGTCTCAACGGACACACCTGTCTGCCGAAGGATCGGCTGATCCCCACCACCGCCCAGCTTTTAGAGGTCGAACCCGAGGTATGCGAATCGGCGCTCAAAGAAATGGTCGACGACGGTTCGCTGATCGAAGATGTTTTTGATGAAGCGGAATACATTTTTTTGCCCTCGCTGTACGACTGTGAGCAGTATGTCGCCGCGCGCATCAAAATGCTGATGCGCTTTCCGGCGCCGGTCATCGAGGGCGCAGAGGAAAAAATACAAAAAATAGAAGAGAGCGATCATATCAGCTACGCCGATTTGCAAAAGAAAGCGATCCGCGACGCTTTGACAACCGGACTGCTGATCCTCACCGGCGGGCCGGGTACCGGCAAAACCACGACGCTCAACGCGATCATCCGACTGCTGAAGGAAAGCGGTCAAAAGGTCGCTCTGTGCGCACCGACCGGACGCGCCGCACAGCGGATAACCTCCGTCACCGGCGAGGAAGCGAAAACCATTCACCGGCTGCTTGAGGTGAGCTATGATATCGAGGACAAGCCCGCCTTCAAGCGCAACGAGCGCAATCTGCTCAGCTGTGACGCTTTGATTATCGACGAGGTCAGCATGGTTGACTCTCAGCTGCTGGAGTCCGTCATGCGCGCGCTGCCTCTTTCCTGCCGCCTGATACTGGTCGGCGACTCAAACCAGCTGCCGTCCGTCGGCGCCGGCAACGTGCTGCACGACCTGATCGCGTCCGGAGAGATTCCGGTCGTCACGCTGACCGAGATCTTTCGACAGTCGATGCAAAGTCTGATCGTGATGAATGCGCACCGGATCATCAGCGGTCAAATGCCTGATCTGACAAGGCATGACAACGATTTCTTTTTTATGCCGTTCTACTCTTATGAAGAGATCGCGTATACCGTTGGCGATCTGTGTAACCGACGGCTTAAGAATACCTACAACTACAATATGCTCGACAATATCCAGGTGTTGTCCCCGACCAAGAAAACCATGCTCGGCACTTATGAGCTGAACAACCGCCTGCAAAGTCTGGTCAATCCTCATCCCGCACGCACGGTGAAGGTCGGCTATTATACCCTCGGCGAGGGCGACAAGGTCATGCAAAGCAAAAACAACTATAACATCCTGTGGTCAAAGGACGACGGCGAACTGGGCGAAGGCGTATTCAACGGCGATATCGGCGTGATCACAGAGATCAACACCGCCGCAAAGCTATACAAGGTGCGCTTTGACGACAAGGTCGCGACCTATGACAGCGAGAGCGTCTCCGAGCTGGAGCTTGCTTACGCCTGCACGGTGCATAAAAGTCA
>CACZAW010000200.1 GCA_902779225.1 uncultured Ruminococcus sp.
GAAATTGGATGCGCGCATCCCCTACGTCATCCGCCAGAAGATGCCGATCGAAGGCTCCACCACCTTTACCGATGCGGTATTCGGCGAGATCACCGTCGACAACAGCGAGCCGCAGGATCAGATTCTAATGAAGCAGGACGGCTATCCGACCTACAACTTCGCGAACGTCATCGACGACCACACCATGGGTATCACCAATGTCGTCCGCGGCAGCGAGTATCTCAGCTCTACCCCGAAGTACAACCTTTTATACGAGGCGTTCGGCTGGGAGATCCCGACCTACATCCATCTGCCGCTGATCAACGGCAAAAACGACGACGGCACGGTATCGAAGCTCTCCAAGCGCCACGGCTCCACCGGCTTTGAGGATCTGATTAAGGACGGCTACCTCCCCGAGGCGATCATCAACTACATCGCCCTTCTGGGCTGGTGTCCCAAGGATAATCAGGAGATCTTCACGCTTGACGAGCTGACAAAGGCGTTCTCGATCGACGGTATCAGCAAGTCGCCTTCGGTATTCGACTACGACAAGCTCGAGTGGTTCAACGGCGAGTACATCAAGGCGATGACCGATGAAGAATTCGCCGCAGTCGCCGAGCCGTATATGGCGCAGGCGCTGGGCAAAGCGCCGGTCGATCATATCAAGATCGCCGCGATCCTGAAGCAGCGCACCACTAAGCTGACCGATATTCCCGAAAAAATCGACTTTTTCAAACAGCTTCCCGCCTATGACAAGGAGCTGTTCGTCAATAAAAAGAGCAAGACCAACCTCGAGAACGCGCCCGTGATGCTCAAAGCCGTTTACGACGAGCTGACAGCTCTTCCCGCATGGGAAAGCGACGCGATCCACGACGCGCTGATCGGACTCGCCCAAAAGCTGGAGGTCAAGAACGGCACCGTCATGTGGCCGGCGCGTATCGCGGTCGCAGGCAAGACCGTCACCCCCGGCGGCGCGATCGAGATCCTCGATATCCTCGGCAGAGACGAAAGCCTCAAGAGGATGAAGATCGGATTGGATAAGCTCGCATAAACAATCGCTGACCGCTAATCACTAACCACTGACCACTGACCACTGACCACTGATCACTGATCACTAACCACTGACCACTGATCACTGATCACTGACCACTGATCACTGATCACTGACCACTGATCACTAACCACTGACCACTGATAACGAGGAACCATTATGTTTGAAGAAACGAAAACCACTGTGGAAAACACCGGGGAGATATCCTCGAATTTTATCCACACCTTCATTGAAAAGGATATCGCCGAGGGCGGCGCGTATTACGGAAAGAAGGTTCACACCCGTTTTCCGCCCGAGCCCAACGGCTATCTGCATATCGGTCATGCCAAGGCGATCTGCGTCGACTTCGGCACCGCGCTGAAATTCGGCGGCGTATGCAACCTGCGCATGGATGATACCAACCCCACCAAGGAGGACGTCGAGTATGTCGACGCCATCCGGGAGGATATTCACTGGCTTGGCTTTGACTGGGAGGATCGCTTCTACTACGCGTCCGACTACTTCGACAAGATGTACGAATGCGCCGAGGAGCTGATCGAGAAAGGCCTCGCCTACGTCTGCGAGCTGACCCCCGATCAGATGCGCGAATACCGCGGCGACCTCTCTACTCCCGCTAAATCCCCCTACCGCGACCGCCCCAAGGAGGAAAGCCTCGCCCTCTTCCGCAAGATGAAGAACGGCGAGATCGAGGACGGCAAAATGACCCTGCGTGCTAAGATCGACCTTGCCTCCGGCAACTTCAATATGCGCGATCCGGTCATCTATCGCATGAACCGCCTGCACCATCACCGCACCGGCGACAAGTGGTGCATCTATCCGATGTATGACTTCGCCCACCCCATCGAGGACGCGATCGAGGGCATCACCCACAGCCTGTGCTCCCTTGAATTTGAGGATCACCGTCCGCTGTACGACTGGGTCATCGCCAACTGCACCCTGCCCGCAAAGCCCCGCCAGATCGAATTTGCACGCCTCGGCATCAACCATACCGTGATGAGCAAGCGCAAGCTGCGCCAGCTGGTCGAGGGCGGCTATGTCAACGGCTGGGATGATCCCCGTATGCCCACCCTGTGCGGACTGCGCAGACGCGGCTATACACCCAAGTCGATCCGCAATTTCTGCGATCGTATCGGCGTCAGCAAGGTCAACTCCACCGTCGAGTACGCCTTCCTCGAGCATTGTCTGAGAGAGGATCTCAACATGACCGCGCGCCGCGTGATGGTCGTGCTGGATCCCGTCAAGCTGGTGATCACCAACTATCCCGAGGGACAGAGCGAGACCTTTGAGGTCGAGAACAACCCGAACTGTGAAGCCGACGGCTGCCGCCCGATCACCTTCTCCCGCGAGTGCTATATCGAGCGCGGCGACTTCATGGAGGAGCCGATCAAAAAATATCAGCGCCTGTATCCGGGCAACGAGGTACGCCTCAAGAGCGCCTATATCGTCCGCTGCACCGGCTGCAAAAAGGATGACGACGGCAACATCGTCGAGGTCTACGCCGAGTACGATCCCGCGACCCGCGGCGGCAACACGCCCGACGGCAGAAAGGTACGCGGCACCATCCACTGGGTGGACGCACAGAACTACGCGACCGCTACGGTGAACCTGTACGACAACCTGTTCACCGTCGCCGAGCCGGAGGCTAACGGCGCCGACTTTTTGGAGAACCTCAACCCCGATTCGCTGAAAACACTCACCGGATGCATTGCGGAAAAATCCATTGAAGAATTTGAGGCGCCCGCCCACTTCCAGCTGATGCGCACCGGCTACTTCTGTCTGGATAAGGACAGCACGAAGGACAACATCATCCTGAACCGCTCCGTCAGCCTGAAGGACGGCTTTAAAAAATAACAATCCGTAGGGGCGGGTCTTGACCCGCCCGATAGAAAATCAATTGATTTTCTATTATGCAGACGCCTTGCGGTTATCTCTCACGTAGTGATTGAAAATATCGTAGATACAATGTCGCACTGTTTACACAGCGCGAACGGGCAGGTCAAGACCCGCCCCTACAAAGTAAAATGCCCCGCAGGATCCTGAAACGTCCTGCGGGGTTTTCATATATTCATATTACTTTATAAGCGCAGATATCGCCGCGTCCGCTACGGGAGCCGCCGCATCT
>CACZAW010000201.1:0-2013 GCA_902779225.1 uncultured Ruminococcus sp.
CCTTAAGATCGTCGTCAAGCATATCGACCAATTTGTTTTCCGCTACCTTTTCGACCGCCTTGTATGCGCTGTTGATCTCGGGGTTATAATACTTAACCGGGGTCGGCATATCGCCCGTAATAATCTCGCTTGCGTCATGGAACATCCCGATCACCGCCGCGCGGTCGGCGTCCAGATGGCAGCCGCAGCGGGTGTTGGCGATTGTCACCAGCGCGTGGGACAGGATCGCTACCTCCAGGCTGTGCTCGGAAATATTCTCGGTTTTTGTATTATTCATCAATCCCCAGCGATCGATATACTTCATGCGGGAAATCATAGCGAAAAAGTTACTCATGGCAGTCTCCTTATTTTTTACAGTTTTTTCTAAATATATAGTGCATTTTTTCAAAAAGTATGTTATACTATACTGGATTATGACGAATACATCATAACACATTATTCTAACAAGGTAAAGTGTTTTTGACAGGAGGTTGGAAAGTTGTCTCTCAGATGCGCCGCATACCGTAAGAAGAATTACGGCGTCAGAGCCTTTTTCTGGGGATTGCTGCTTGCCGCCTGTGTCGTCATACCGGTCATGATCTATGACAGCGGCTATTTTCTGTATTACGGCGACTTCAATGTTCAGGAGATCCCTTTCTACCGTCTGGCGCACGATACGATCCTCAGCGGAGATATCGGCTGGAGCCATCTGACGGATCTCGGATCGAATTTCATCGGCAGCTACAGCTTTTATCTGCTCGGATCGCCGTTTTTCTGGCTGACCATGCCGCTGCCGTCGGAGTGGATCGCCTATGCGTTCGGCCCCCTGCTGATCCTCAAGCTCGGGTGCTGCTCTCTATCCGCCTATCTCTTTTTGAGAAGGTATGTCAGAGATCCGCGCTTCGCGGTGATCGGCGGATTGCTTTATGCTTTTTCCGGATTTTCGGTATACAATATCTTTTTCTTCCACTTTCACGAGGCGATGATCGTCTTTCCGCTGCTGCTGGCGGCGCTGGACGAGTTTCACGCTACCGGCCGCAAGGGAATCGTCGCGCTGGCGATCTTTTTTGCCGCGGTGATGAATTACTACTTCTTTTTCGGTCAGGCGGTTTTTCTGCTGATCTATTACATCGTTAAGCTGATCTGTAAATCCTACCGTTTCAGATTCAAAGAATTCCTGCTCTTGGCGGCTGAGGTCGTTATCGGGGTCATGCTCTCGATGTTTTTGATGCTGCCCGCGCTTGCGGCGATCACGGGCAATTTCCGCACCTCTCAGATCATCAACGGATGGAACGCGCTTGTCTACCAGCTGCCGCAGCGGTATCTCCAGATTTTAGTAGCGTTCTTCTTCCCCGGCGATCTGCCAGCCAGAGCCAACTTTACGCCGGACGCAAAGGCGAAATGGGCTTCGGTCGCCGTTTATCTGCCGATGTTCTCAATGACCTTCGTCATCGCGTTCTTCCGTAAATATAAAAAGAGCTTTCTGAACATCATGCTGGTCATTCTGTTGACAATGGCGCTGATACCGGCGCTGAACAGTATGTTCCAGGCGATGAACAGCGTCTATTATGCCAGATGGTTCTATATGCTGACGATGATCCTGATCTTGATGACGGTGTACTCGCTGGATCATATACGGGAATGCGACTTCAAAAAGGGCTTTATCCCGACTGCCGTGATCGTCGGGGTCCTGTCGCTTGCCATCGGATTGATGCCGAAAGAGACTTTCAGAAATTCGAAGACAGCGGTTTACAAAATCGGGTTGGAAAGCACTCCGAGAAGATACTGGGTCTTTGTCGCGATCACCGTGATCGGTCTGGTTGCCACTTTACTGCTTTTTATTCTCTATAAGAAAAAAAGAAAGCATTTTTTCCGCTTTCTGTCACTGACGCTCAGTCTTTTTATCGTCGGTTACACGACGATCTATATCTGGTCGGCTAAACGCGCCAGCGATCACGACGACGCTTTCCTGATCAAAAATGCGCTGAATTACGGCAAAGATATCACGCTGGACGATATGCGCGAGGTTCGCTC
>CACZAW010000201.1:2052-5184 GCA_902779225.1 uncultured Ruminococcus sp.
ATGGGGATATTCTGGGAAACGCCGTCGATACAGGCTTTTCACAGCATCGTTCCCGGCGCTTTGATGGAATTCTACAATCGCTCCGGCGTGACGCGTGACGTCGGTTCTCGTCCCGGCGCCGAATTATACGGATTCAGAGCGCTGTTATCCGTCAAATATCTGTTTGCGGAGGAAGGGCTTGCGCAAAAGGACAAGCCGAATCTGCCGTACTTCAAATACCTGAGGAACGAAAACGGGTATGATATCTATGAAAACACGTTGTATCTGCCGATGGGCTTCACCTACAACCATTATCTGTCAAAGGAAGAGTATCTGGATCTGAGCAACGACGTCAAGCATCTGGCGCTCTTGAAGGGCATGATCCTCACGCAGGAGCAGATGAAGGAATACGCGGATATCACCGGTTATCGGGACGGTCAGTATGTCGACCTGAATTCGCAGGTTGACGAAACGCATCCCCAAAACAAAAAGTATCCCGTATATGTCAGATATACCAGTCCGACAGCCGGCTATAACTACTCCAAGGAAGCGTATGAAAAAGACGTAAAGGAATTGCAGAAAAGCACCTGCTCCGAGTTCCGCTATGTCAAGGGCGGCTTTGACGCGGTGTTTGACAATAAGGGCGACGATAATCTTCTGTTCTTCAGCGTCCCCTATGACGAGGGCTGGACAGCGTATGTCAACGGCGAAGAGGCAAAAATCGAGATCGTCAACATCGGGCTGATGGCTGTCCGGGTGAACGGACGTCAAAGGAGCGTTATCGAGTTCCGTTACACGACCCCGATGCTCAGAGAGGGCGTGATCATCTCGCTCATCGGATTGGGACTGTTTGCGATCTACTTCATCATCAACAAAGGCTTTTCTGCAAAAAGAGCGTATCGAAGACGATACCGCATCAAAAAAACGGCAAAATCTCTCAAGGAGGGTTCAATATGAGTTTCGGCGAGAACATATTAAAATACAAAGAGGATATGATTGCTGACCTGACCGAGCTGATCGCGATCAAGTCCATCTCCGGTACGGACGCCTGTGCGGAGGCGCTGGACTGGATGATCAACAAGGCGACGCAATACGGTTTGAGGGCCGAGAAGGTCGGCAGCAGCGCCTGTCATGTCGAATTAGGCGAAGGCGGCAGACTTTGCGGCGTGCTGTCGCATCTTGACGTTGTACCCGAAGGCAATAACTGGAACTCTCTCCCCTTTGAGCTGTCTGTCGGCGACGGATATATGTACGGCCGCGGCATCGCCGACGATAAGGGCGCGGCGCTGGTCAACCTCTATTGCCTGCGCGTACTGAAAGATATGGGCGTCGTCGGCAAAAACACCGTTCGCGCGATCTACGGCATCGACGAGGAACGCGGGATGCACGATATGGATGAATATTTCGGCATCCAGCCGCTGCCGGAGCTGTCCTTTACACCGGATTCGGAGTACGGTATCTGTCAGCACGAAAAAGGTATGCTGCAGTTAGAGCTGTATTCGGATACGCACGACGGCACCACCCTGACGCAGTTTCATTCCGGCAAAGCGGTCAACGCCGTCCCCGATACGGCGTATGCGCTGCTCGACTGTACGGAGAACGAGGATCATCAGCTGGCGCGCCTTGCCGACGCGAAAAAAGGTTCATTTGAATTTTACTATACCATCGACGGAATGATGGTGCTGTCCCGCGGCACCTCAGCGCACGCCTCTACTCCCGAAAAGGGCTTGAATGCCGCTACGGCGCTGATCGATCTGCTGACCTCTAACTTTGCCCTGCCGACGCTGGGTACGATCCCATCGTTTATCAGCCACTATATCGGCACCGACTGTGACGGCGTGATGCTGGGACTGAAAATGCGCGATAAAGAATCCGGCCCGCTGACCGTTAACGTCGGCACGGTGCATATCGATCAGGGATATGCCACCTGTACGCTGGATATCCGCTATCCGGTCACGGCAGACGGCGAAAAGATCCTCGAAAAGCTCAAAAAGCTGGGCGAGCGCGAAAACGTTCACGTAAAGCTGCTCGAGCACAACCCTCCGCTGAGCGTCGACAAGGACTCGGATATCATTCGCATCCTGTCCGAATCGTACGAGGCGGTGATGGGCGAAAAGCCGAAGCTCTATGCGACCGGCGGCGGCACCTATGCCCGCAAGCTCGGCGGAAAGGGCGTTGCGTTCGGCCCCGTATTCGAGGGCGAGGAGAGCAATATGCATAACGCCAACGAATGCCTGAGCGTGGAAAAATTCTTCAAGCACGCTCAGATTTGCCTTGAAGCCATTTATAATCTTTATACCAAGGGATGATCAATTTGTCACCTTCCGCCATCGTCAGAAAGCAGGCGCGCATCACGCTGAAGGGAAATTATGTTGCAGCAGTCGCCGCTTTTTTGATACTCCTCTCCCCTCTGTTTATTCTTGAGGCGCTGGGAACCGTCATCGATATGCTGCTGGCACAAGCCGTAAGCGAAAAGCAGACCCTGGAATTGATGGAGATCCTGATACTGACGCCGATCTTTATCGCAGCTATCGTATTACTGTCGCCGCTGTTCAACGGCTATGTACGTCTGTTTTATCAGGCGGCATATACTAAAAAAATGAATATGAACGATATGTTCTACTATTTCAATGCAGAGAGATATCAGAACACGCTCCACCTGAATATGCTGATGATCGTAAGGATGATATTCCCCGCTTTATTGTGTTTTCTGCCGTTATTGGCATATTACTTTATCTGTCTGCGCTACATGGAGGACTTTATCGGCACGGTGTTGTATCAAGACGCCGCGTTCCTGCTGACGGCACTGTCCATGATCCTTCTGATCCTCTATGCGCTGAAATACTATCTGGTATTCACGCTGTACTGTGAGGATGAGACAGCGGACGTCAGACAGATCATCCGTACCTCTAAGGCGATGATGAAGGATCAGAAATCTTCCGCGGCGCATCTGATTTTCAGCTTTATCCCGTGGATGCTGCTGTGTCTGCTGATACTGCCGGCGCTGTATGTGATTCCGTATATGACGCAGTCGCTGTGTATCGGTGCAAAATGGATGACCATGAAAGGAAAACAAGATGAGAGTATCGCTATGTACCATCGCGCACAATGAAGAAAGCGTCCTCAACGGACTGCTGCGCGATATCAGAGATC
>CACZAW010000202.1 GCA_902779225.1 uncultured Ruminococcus sp.
ACTTCCCTGATTGATGGAGCTAGAGATGGGACTCGAACCCACGACCTATTGATTACGAATCAATTGCGCTACCAACTGCGCCACTCTAGCGGGTATATGATTGATCGGAAAACGTTGTGCAGCCAACGTCTGCGGCTTACAGTCATCTATTATATATGATACAGACGGATTTTTCAAGTTATTTTTTTCTTTTCTCAAAACTTCTTTGGTTTGACGGCATTGGATGAAAACGGTTTTTTGAGCTCATACTATTTTCGGATCGGCATTTGTGAGGCGTATGCACAAAAGATGTGTAAAATATTCACCAAAAATAGCTTTATCACAGCCTGCTCGCTATAATGAGAATGATTCTGAGCCAAGCGGCGATCCTGCCGCTCAATGATCGGTTTTGAAAAGAGGTGAAACGTTTGCCGTATGAGAAAAAGAGTCTCGGCGAAAAGCTGAGAAAGCTGAGAGAATCCTATAACCTGTCGCAGAAACAGGTTGCCGAAGCGCTGAATATCGATCGCTCTACCTACACCTATTATGAGAAGGACAAAACCCGCCCCTCCCTGGAAACGCTGGTGAAGATCTCTCGCATTTTTAACGTGCCAACGGCTACGCTGCTGCCGGATGACGACGGCAAGCAGATCACCTTCAGAGATATTGCGCGGTCGGACGGATTGCTGATAACGCTGAGCAAAGAGGAACGCGGGCTGATCGTTTATTATCGCTCGCTGAGTACGGAGGATCAGGCAAAGGTGCTTGCCGAAATGGCTAAATTAGCTAAAAAACCGCAGTGACGCGCAGCTAAAATAAGGGTTATGCACACGAACTTTTTCTTTACATTTGCGCATTATTATGGTAAAATAGCTTGGTAAGCGGCATTCCGCAAGGATCGCCGCCGACAATAAACGCCCGTCACGGTTCAGGGGTTAAGCCTCAACGAGGATTTCACCGGCCCTGTACTATGCGGGACGTAATCTTAAGAAAGGGTGAAAGCTATGCTGAAAGAAGAAAAGACTGCTATCATGCAGGAGTATGCTACTCACGAGGGTGACACAGGTTCTCCCGAGGTTCAGATCGCTCTTCTCACCAAGAGAATCAACGACCTGACAGAGCACCTCAAGATCCACAAGAAGGATCATCACTCCCGTCGCGGCCTCTTCAAGATGATCGGTCAGCGCCGCGCGCTGCTCGACTATCTCATCAAGGTCGACATCGAGAGATACCGTTCTATCATCGCAAGACTCGGTATCCGTAAGTAAGCGAAGCAGAAGGGCAAACGGGGTTGTCCCGTTTGCCCTGCATTTCGTTTTTGCAACGTGACGTTGCATCCGAATCCGCCTTTTTGTATGCTCGATTTTATCTGAGGCTTCATCAACGGCGAGGCAGACGTTCCACCATTGGAAGCGCCTGCCGATCAAACAGTACAATCCGGGATTTTTCGCTTAACTTTAGCGGTAAAACGAGAGGATTGCCTTCCCGTTGAGGGGAAGACTTTTGTCCTTTGGTTTTATTGCTAAACCTAAGCTTGAAAAATCCTGTAACAAATATCTTTTACAGGAGGAATTATTATGGCAAACAAACCCATGACCTTTGACAAGTTCCGCACTTTCGAGACCGATTTTGCGGGCAGACCGCTCATTATTGAGACCGGTAAAATGGCACAGCTCGCCAACGGCTCGTGCCTCGTACGCTACGGCGACACCGTGGTACAGGTAGCGGCGACCGCTTCCGCTAAGCCGCGCGACGGCATCGACTTCTTCCCTCTCTCCGTTGACTTTGAGGAGAAGCTCTACGCCGTCGGCAGGATCCCCGGCAGCTATATGCGCCGTGAGGGCAGACCCTCCGAGCACGCGATCCTGACCAGCCGCGTCATCGACCGTCCGATCCGTCCGCTGTTCCCCAAGGATATGCGCAACGACGTTTCTATCGTCGCGACCGTTATGTCCGTCGACCCCGACTGCTCGCCCGAGATCGCGGCGATGGTCGGTACCTCTATCGCGATCTCTATCTCCGATATCCCGTGGAACGGCCCGATCTCCGGCGTTTCCGTCGGTCTGGTAGACGGCGAGATCGTCATCAACCCCACCGCCGAGCAGCGTAAGGTCAGCGATATGGCGACCACCGTCGCTTCTACCGACAGCCGCATCGCGATGATCGAGGCGGGCGCTAACTGCGTCAGCGACGAGGTCATGTACAACGCGATCATGGCGGGTCATGAAGCCAACCAGAAGATCATTGAATTCATCAAGGGCATCGTAGCCGAGATCGGCAAGCCCAAGTTTGAATATCCCTCTAACGAGCCGGATCATGAGATGTTCGAGGCGATCAAAGCCTTCGCCGAGGAGGACGTCAAGGCGGCTCTCGACACCGACGACAAGACCGTTCGTGACGAGCGCTTAAAGCCCATCTATGAGGCGGTTCATGAGAAGTTCGACGAGATCTATCCCGAAAGTGAAGCGAAGATCGACGAGTGCCTGTACAAGACACAGAAGTTCATCGTCCGCCGCTGGCTCTTAGACGAGCAGAAGCGCGTCGACGGCAGAGGCATGGATGATATCCGCCCGCTCGCGAGCGAGGTCGGTATCCTGCCCCGCGTACACGGCTCGGGTCTGTTCACCCGCGGTCAGACTCAGGTCCTGACCATCGCCACCCTCGGTACGGTCGGCGATATGCAGCTGCTCGACGGTATCGATGACGAGACCGAAAAGCGCTATATGCACCACTACAACTTCCCCTCCTACTCTGTCGGCGAGACCCGTCCTTCCCGCGGTCCCGGCAGACGCGAGATCGGTCACGGCGCGCTGGCGGAAAGAGCGCTGCTGCCCGTGATCCCCTCGATGGAGGATTTCCCCTACAGCTTACGCCTCGTCAGTGAGGTCGTATCCTCTAACGGTTCCACCTCTCAGGGCTCCGTCTGCGGCTCCACCCTCGCTCTGATGGACGCGGGTGTGCCGATCAAGGCGCCTGTCGCCGGTATCTCCTGCGGTCTGATCACCGAAGGTGAGCGCTGGATGACCATGGTCGACATTCAGGGTCTTGAGGATTTCTTCGGCGACATGGACTTCAAGGTCGCCGGTACTCACGAAGGCATCACCGCGATCCAGATGGATCTGAAGATCAGCGGTC
>CACZAW010000203.1 GCA_902779225.1 uncultured Ruminococcus sp.
TCGAACTTGGCGTATCTTGCCTTGCGGCCGCGTTTGTATTCATGGTATACCTGCGAAAGCGATGTCGCGAGTTTGCCTGAGCCTCCGCCCGGACCAGTCACAACGATCAGCGGTTTCGATACCTCAATGTACGGATTGGCTCCGTATCCTGCCTCGGAAACGATAGTATCTACGTCGGTCGGGTATCCCTTAGTGAACATGTGCTTATAAGTACGGATCCCGCGTCTTTCGAGCTTGGCCATGAACTGGTTAACTGACGGAGCATCTTCGTATCTGGTGACGACAACGGAGTTTACCGAAAGGTCGTAGCTTCTGAACTCGTCTATGAGTCTCATGACTTCCAGATCGTATGTGATACCGAAATCCTGACGGGTCTTGCTCTTGACGATATCACCCGCATAGATGCAGATGATGATTTCCGCCTGATCGCCCATCCTCTGCAGGAGTTTGATTTTTGCGTTTTCATCAAAGCCCGGAAGGACTCTCATTGCATGCTTGTCTCCGACCAGCTTGCCGCCGAATTCAAGGTACAGTCTGCCTTCTCCGCTTTCTATCCTCTCAAGGATGTATTTTGACTGCTGTTCAATGTATTGCTCTGCGCTGAAACCTTCTTTTCTCATATCTACCTCTTCTTTATTATGAAGGCATTACCTCTATCTCGAGTATGTTGCGTCTCGAGAAAAACTTGTCGAATTTGATCTTATAATCTACGGAGACCTTGCCGTATCCCTCATCGTCGAGGTTGTCCTCGAGCTTGTTGGTATAAACCTCAAGGTTCACCGCGGCCATCATCGGGATCTGATATCTCGTTATATTGAGTATGCCCGGTTTGAGCGTCATGTCCATACCCTCTTCATCCTCATCTTTGACATATTTGCGTATGCGAATAGTGCCGTCCTCGAGTTTGAACAGAGTGCGGATATCTTCCGAACCGATTGCTTCCGTTTCTTCATATGTTATATATGTCGCGTTGTTGCGCGAATACACGGTGCCTTCGGTCAGAATCTCCATCGAGTCCTCGAGTTCGAGCTCACGGCGGAAAGCTTCACCGCTCGGCTTGAGGTTCTCGATATATTGTGTGCTTGTGATTCTCAGGTTGACGCTTTTTTTCATAACAGAAATATTTTATAACAATTGACATAATTGACACAATATCGTCATATTTGAAAACTTTAATAATTCATGTACAATTAAAAATATTTTTAAGTTTCTTTTTAGTTTAGGACTATACTATATATATGGAAAGGAAACGGCAGATGAAATTCTGCCCCGAGGGTAAAGAAAATGGACGAACAAGATAAAAACATAGTCAGTTTTGAAAATCCGGTCGAAGAACCGGAACCGGTAAAGACGGTCGAGATAGAATATCCAAGGGCGGTCATCGATGAACCGGCTCACGCAGCACCTGTGGGGCCTGCACACAGCAAGCCGAAAGAGAAAAAAGAAAAGAAATATGTAACAAAGGGTGCTCTCATCGTCTGCATGATACTGACGATGATCCTCAGCTCACTGCTCGGAGCGTTTATTTCCGGCACATATTTTGCGAAGAACACTTCTGACGGCAGGACTGCCAGACAGGACGCTGATCTGTCGCAGCTTGATCTCGGTGATGCAACAGGAAGCGAACTCACTGTTGCGCAGATCGTTGACAAGAACGAGGACGCGGTAGTTGAGATACTGATGTCCGGAACAGCGCAGAATATGTGGGGACAGATGCAGCTCGTACAGGGTGCAGGTTCAGGCGTCATAATGACGGAAGACGGTTATATCGCAACCAATACTCACGTAATCCAGGGAGCTAACAAGGTGGAAGTCACTCTTCACAATGGCGAATCTTACCCTGCACGTATCATAGGGAGCGATCCGGCGAACGACATCGCGGTGATCAAGATCGAAGCAAAAGGCCTCACCACAGCTACTATAGGTGACAGCAGCACAGTAGATGTAGGCGACCTTGCTGTTGCCATCGGCAACCCGCTCGGACAGCTCGGAGGCACCGCCACTACAGGTATCATCAGTGCTCTCGACAGAACGCTCGACGTAGAGGGTACCACTTTGACTCTTATGCAGACTGATGCTGCCATCAACGGCGGCAATTCCGGCGGCGGCCTGTTTAATAACAAAGGCGAGCTGATCGGTATCGTTGAATCCAAAGCTTCTGCAGTAGGAGTCGAGGGTCTCGCATTCGCTCTGCCTATAAACAACGTTTCACCTATCATCAACGACTTCATCAAGAACGGCGGCAACGTTCAGGCAGCGGAAGCTACACCGGCCGTCGGAGTAGTTATAAGTGACGTCTCGGAAGAGAACGCTCAGTACTACGGCCTTGAATCTGCGGGCGTATTTATCGCTCAGGTCACAGGCGAGAACGCAATGAAGGCCGGTTTCCAGCAGGGAGACCGCATCGTATCATTCAACGGTACTAAAATCAACAACAGTAACGAGTTCATTACTCTCGTAAGGAAATGCAAGGTTGGAGATACTGTAACAATTGTTGTCAGCAGAAATGGACAGGAGATAGAGATCAAGACCGTGCTTGAAGAGCTTCAGCAACAGCAGCCATGACCTGACCGGTCATAAGCAAAACAACAAACCCCGCGCTGCAGCGCGGGGTTTTGATTTTTAAATAATGCGGGTATACTACTCGGTTTCGCCCATGGATTCCATCTTTTTACCAAGCGCAAAGACGAATTCCTTGAGTGCCTTTACATGAGCATCGGCCTCAACTCTTGCCTCAGCGTCACGGCCTGCATTGATAGCTTCCATGATACGGTTATGCTGCTCTGCAGTCGACTCATAAAGCGAGAAGTCATCATAGTACAGATATCTGAATCTCAGCGAGAGCTCCTGTACATATTTGACCAGTTCGCTCAGCGTCTCGTTGCCGCTGCATTTAAC
Source organism: uncultured Ruminococcus sp. (assembly GCA_902779225.1). GTDB lineage: Bacteria > Bacillota > Clostridia > Oscillospirales > Acutalibacteraceae > Ruminococcoides. The sequence goes on from CACZAW010000203.1 coordinate 2,899, forward strand.
GATGAAGTTATGGAACTTCTCATCAAGCTCTATGATATGTTCCTTATCATCAGCTTTCTCGATCGCTTCCTCGTATTCAGCTGCGATAGCTCTGAGCGTATCCTTCTCTTCGTCGGTGATCCTCTGAGCTGCAAGCTTTGCTACAAAGCCTTCCATATCTTCTCTTACTTCGAACACATCAAGCATGTC
>CACZAW010000204.1 GCA_902779225.1 uncultured Ruminococcus sp.
CGGCGATCGATAATGCAAAAGCAGCCCGCGACTGCTCATCCAACCCCGGTGAAAAATATATTGCACTGGATATCGGTCCCACCGGACGATTGCTGAAACCGATGGGGGATCTTGATTTTGAAGAAGCTGTAGCAGTTTTTGCGCGTACCGTTCAACTCGGCGTCAAGTACGGCGTCGATTTGATCATGATCGAGACCATGAACGACAGCTACGAAACAAAGGCGGCTTTGCTTGCCGCTAAAGAAAACAGTGATCTGCCCGTTTTTGTCTCCAATGCCTACAGCGAAAACGGAAAGCTGATGACCGGCGCATCGCCTGCCGCTATGGTCGCTATGCTGGAGGGCATGGGAGCCGATGCGATCGGCGTGAATTGTTCGTTCGGTCCCGATAAGCTGGCGCCGATCGTTCGTGAATACTTATCCTATGCGTCTGTTCCCGTGCTGTTGAAGCCGAATGCCGGACTTCCGCAAAGCATCGGCGGCAAAACCGTGTATAATACCAACGCGGACGATTTTGCCGATGTATGTGCCGACTTAGTCAAAGAAGGCGTGCGGATCTTCGGAGGCTGCTGCGGTACGACGCCTGCATACATTCGTGCGCTCGTAAGCAGAATAGGGCGTTTTGAACCGATCGCAATAATGCCGAAAGAGATCACGATGGTATCTTCCTATACAGACGCGGTCGTTTTTGATGAACGCCCGGTGCTGATAGGCGAGAGGATCAATCCTACCGGCAAAAAGAGGTTGAAAGAAGCGCTCCGCGCCGATGATATCGACTATATTCTGAATGAAGGCAGTTCGCAGCGTAAAGCCGGCGCCGATATACTTGACGTCAATGTCGGTTTGCCTGAGCTGGACGAGCCAGCTGTATTGACCAAGGTCGTTTTTGAACTGCAGTCGATCTGCGACCTTCCTCTCCAGATAGATACCTCCGATCCTGCGGCAATGGAAAGCGCGCTGCGGATTTATAACGGAAAAGCGATGATCAACTCCGTCAACGGCAAAGAGGAGAGTATGCGCTCGATATTCCCTCTGATGAAAAAGTACGGCGGCGTCGCCGTTGCGTTGACCTTGGATGAAAACGGCATCCCCGATACTGCCGACGGCAGAGTTGCGATTGCCGAGAGGATCATCGCCACAGCCGCCGAATACGGGATCGATAAAAGGGATTTGATATTTGATACGCTGGCGATGGCAGTCAGCGCCGATAATAACGCGGCGAATGTGACGCTTGAATCACTGCACAGGATCCGATATGAGCTGGGCGTTCACACCTCTCTCGGCGTTTCCAATATTTCATTCGGCTTGCCGAAGCGGGATATCGTCAATGCCGCATTCTTTACGATGGCGCTGCAAAGCGGTTTATCGGCGGCGATCATGAATCCCTTTTCCGCTGAGATGATGAAGGCGTATTACAGCTTTTGCGTGCTGAAAGGCTTCGACGCCAACTGTTCGCAGTATATATCTTTTGCCGACTCAGTTGAAAATGACGTTGTGTTGACCGGTGGCAAAGAGAAAGCGGTTCAGGACAGCGTCGAGGACTTAAAGACCGCCGTCATATCAGGCAGAAAAGAACAGGCGGGAAAGCTCTGCCGTGAGCTTTTGCAGACAACGGAGCCTCTGATGATCGTGCAGGATCATATCATCCCCGCGCTGGATGTCGTCGGCAGAGAGTATGAAAACGGTAAGATATATCTGCCCGGATTGTTGATGAGCGCTGAATCCGCAAAATGTGCGTTTGAAGAGATCAAGCAATCGTTAGCTGATTATTCTGCGAAGAGCGATAAATGCAGCTTTGTGATCGCGACTGTCAAAGGAGATATCCATGACATCGGCAAAAACATCGTCAAGCTGTTATTGGAGAACTACGGCTTTGATGTGCATGATTTGGGCAAGGATGTGCCGCCCGAATTGATCGTTGACGAGACCGTTCGCCTTCACGCGCCCTTGGTAGGACTTTCTGCATTGATGACCACCACGGTACCTTCCATGGAGGAGACCATCAAGCTCCTCAGAGAAAAAGCGCCGTGGGCAAAGGTGATCGTCGGCGGCGCCGTGATGACGGCAGAGTATGCCGCTTCGATCGGCGCAGACGCTTACGGCAAGGACGCGATGGACACCGTCCGCTATGCGGAAAGCATCAACGTTGCTCTGTCATAATAACACATTAACAATGGGCTATCGCGCTAAGAAATGCGATAGCCCCTCATAATGTCATCCTGAGCAAAGCGAAGGATCTTAAAGTGTAATTCATCCGATTATGCTAAACCTATCATGTGTAATCTGACGGAAAATCATGCACTTTCAGATTCTTCGGCGATGCCTCAGAATGACATTTTTATTTTGCGGCAGCCTAATTTTGTGATATGCATGCTATTCCGAATGCTTAGCTTATGGCTCGGCACACTCGCCTTCGAATCTCCGATGGCTCACTGAAATAAAGTTGATAGCGGAGACACCGTTTTGGTATCTCCGCTTTTTATATGGTGACCCATCGGAGGGCTTCATTTGTCGGTTGTGATTTACCCCGTCTTCGGAGCGACACCTCCTGTCTTAAGTCGCGCCTACGCTCTCGCTTCGTCGTCGCGGACTATGCTCATTGGGAGTGGCTTTGAAAAGCCGCTCCCGTATTGCGCCGTCGCTCCTCCTCTCCCCAAAAAGCAGATGCTTTTCGGGGACCCCGCTATGGCGTTTTTGTCTGTGCCGTGCGCGCTGCTTACGGCTTGACACGCTCGCCTTCGAATCTCCGATGGTTCACTGAAATAAAGTTAATAGCGGAGACACCGTTTTGGTATCTCCGCTATTGACATGGTGACCCATCGGAGATTCGAACTCCGGACACCTTGATTAAAAGTCAAGTGCTCTGCCAACTGAGCTAATGAGTCATATGGGGTAGCGGGCTACGCCCGCTTATTTACTGACTTTTTCGCTTGTTGTCATTTACTTGAAATACTATCTAACAAAGAATTAGACCGCTTGATTACTCTGTTTTATATTATAGCGATTAAGTGTAAGCGAAACAAGCCCTTTTGAATAAAATATACACATCTTTCAGCATCTTTTTACATCGTAA
>CACZAW010000205.1 GCA_902779225.1 uncultured Ruminococcus sp.
CTTTCGCTGTATCGCGGTGATACCGCTGAGATCTCGCTGCTTTACGGCGTGACCGGCTCCGGAAAAACCTCGGTTTTCTTCAAGCTGATCGAGCAGGCGGTCGCAGACGCCAAGGATGTGATCGTCATGGTGCCGGAGATCGCGCTGACGCCCCAATTGATCGCGGTGTTCAAGGCGCGTTTCGGCGATGCGGTCGCCGTCTTTCACAGCGCGCTTTCGCTCGGCGAACGGTTGGATGAATATAAGCGTGTCCAGCGTGGGATAGCTAAAATAGCGATCGGCACGCGTTCGGCGATTTTTGCGCCCTGTCAAAATCTCGGTTTGATCATTATGGACGAGGAACAGGAGCATACCTATAAGAGCGAGGCAAAGCCCAGATTCAGTGCAAAGGATCTGGCGCGTTTTCGCTGCTCTTATCATAAGGCTTTGCTGCTGTTATCTTCCGCAACGCCGAGCGTGGAGACGTTTTATTATGCATCGACCGGCGTTTATCATAAGCATACCCTCACAAAACGCTACGGCGAGGCTACCTTGCCGGAGGTTATCATCGAGGATATGAACGAGGAGTTAGCCGTCGGCAACAGCGGCAGCTATTCGAGCCGCCTGCTGCAAAGCATCGAGGATAATCTCGATCACGGCAAGCAGTCGATCTTGCTCTTGAATCGCAGAGGGTATAATTCCTTTGTGACCTGCAACAGCTGCAAGGAGCCGATCTCCTGCCCGAACTGTTCCATTTCGCTGACTTATCACAGCGCCAACAACCGTTTGATGTGCCACTACTGCGGCTATTCGGTGAAATACACCGGCGAGTGTCCGACCTGCCGCAGCCACAGTTTGCGATTGTCGGGAACCGGTACCCAAAGGGCGGAGGTGGAGCTGGCGGAGATCTTTCCTCAGGCTCGGATCCTTAGGATGGATACCGACAGCACGATGACGCGGTCTTCTCATGAAAAGAAACTCAACGCCTTTGCAAACGGCGAATATGATATCCTTGTCGGTACGCAGATGGTCGCCAAAGGGCTGGATTTTCCGAATGTCACGCTTGTCGGCGTGCTGAATGCCGACCGTATGCTGTACCTTGACGATTACCGCAGTTATGAGAATACGTTCTCGCTTTTGACACAGGTCGTCGGCAGGAGCGGCAGAGGTAAGGACAAGGGCAGAGCTATCATCCAGACCTTTACGCCTGAGAATCCGATCATATCGCTTGCCGCCAGACAGGATTACGACGCGTTTTATCATACGGAGATACAGCTTAGAAAAGCAATGCTGTATCCGCCCTTTGCAACGATTTGTCTGGTGGGCTTTGTCAGCGACAGCGCCCGCAAGTCGACCGACGCCGCGCGCGCCTTTTTAACAGAAATGACAGCTTATCTGAGATCCTATTATCCCGATATCCCGCTTCGGGTATTGGGGCCGGTTCCGGCGTCGGTGTTCAAGGTGAGCAATAAATACAGATATAAATTGATTTTGAAGTGCCGCAACGATCGCCGTTTCAGAAAAATGCTCGGCGAGATGCTGATCGCGTTTTCCAAGGAGCGTGCTTTCAGCGACGTTACGGTTTATGCGGACGTCGATCCGCAAAATATATAGGAGTGATATCATGGCGTTACGAAATATCGTCAAAGAGGGCGACCCGATCCTTTCTAAAAAGTGCCGCCCTTATGAAAAATTTGATCACAAGCTCTGGGATCTGCTGGATGATTTAAAAGAGACGCTTGCGGATTCCGGCGGCGTCGGTCTTGCCGCGCCTCAGGTCGGCGTGATGCGCCGCTGCTGCGTGATCGACGTCGGCGAAGGACCGATCGAATTTGTGAACCCGGAGATCATCGAGACCGACGGCGAGCAGGAGGTACAGGAGGGATGTCTGAGCTGTCCCGATCAGTTCGGCATCATTATTCGTCCTCAGTATGTCAAGACCCGCTATTTTGACAGAAACGGCAATGAGTGCTTTATCGAGGGCGAGGATTTGTTTGCACAGGCGATGTGTCATGAATTCGACCACCTTGACGGCATCCTGTTTAAATCCAAGGTGATCAGGATGCTGACCGAAGAAGAACTCAGAGAGATGAGAGAAGAAGAGGAAGAATGAAACTGATATTTATGGGTACGCCGGATTTTGCCGTGCCGTGCCTTGAATGTTTGATAGAGGCGGGTTATGATATCCCGGCAGTGTTCACACAGCCGGATAAGCCGGTCGGCAGAAAACAGATATTGACGCCGCCGGACGTCAAGGTTTGTGCGCTCAAGCATAACCTGACAGTGTACCAGCCCGACTCGATGCGCGGCGATGAAGCGATGGACGTCATCCGCAAGATCGATCCCGACGCGATCATCGTCGCGGCTTACGGAAAGATCTTTCCGAAAGAAGTTCTCGAATATCCGAAGTATGGTTGTATCAACGTTCACGGCTCGCTGCTGCCGAAATACCGCGGCGCCGCCCCAATCCAATGGGCTGTCATCAACGGCGAGGAAGAGACCGGCGTGACGATCATGCAAATGAACGAAGGAATCGATACCGGCGATATTCTGCTGCGTCGGGCGATCCCTATCGGCATTGACGATACGGCGGAATCGATGTTTGATAAGCTGTCATCCCTGGGCGGTGAAACGCTGGTAGAAGCGCTCAGGATGCTCGAAAGGGGAGAGCTGACGCCCGAAAAACAGGACGAAAGCCTTTCATCCCATGCGCCGATGCTCAATAAGAGCATTTCGCAGATCGACTGGAGCAAAAGCGGCATGGCGGTTCACAATCTCGTCAGAGGCTTGTACAGCTGGCCGATCGCATACACCATGTTCGGCGGCAAAAAGCTGAAGATCATGAAAACCTCTCCCTGTGATAAATCGGGGGAAGCCGGTGCGGTGATCTCTTTGGATCCGTTGACCGTCGCCTGCGGCGAGGGCTCCGTCATCATCCGCGAATTACAGCTGGAAGGCAAAAAAAGAATGGATTCAAAATCATTCCTCATCGGACACAGAATGTGTGTCGGTGATCGTTTAGGAGTATAAGCTATGGGCTATATGTATTATGACTGGACATGGTTTGTGATCATGATACCGTGTCTGCTG
>CACZAW010000206.1 GCA_902779225.1 uncultured Ruminococcus sp.
GATGCATTATTTCTGGCAGCAGCTGCTGGTGGATCAGGACCAGGATCTGTATTCGACCGTTATGTACAGCAACGCGGACAGCGACAGCTACAGCTACGCGGATGCCAGCGGTTATCTGCCGGTGACGGCCCGGAGCCGGATGCTGCCCGGGGTGCTGATTGTGGCCGGGATGCTGCTGCTGGCCTGCATCCTTTGGTGGATTCTGAAAAAAAATGACCGGCGCCAGTGGATGTGGCTGGTGCTGCCTCTGATTGCCGCGGCGGCTTCTGTGAGCCTGCTGCTGCTGTCTACCGGCGCGGAAACAAACCGGCCTGTGGCTGTAATTGCGGAAAACCTGGTGCAGAATGCCAACGGCGCTATCCGGAACTATACGGGCATTACTGCCGCGGCGCCTGCCTACGGCCGCCACAGCTACAGCATGGCCGGGGATAACCTGCGGGTGATCACCTATGATCCGACTGTCCAACATCAAATTACCCATCGGCTACACCGACGCCGATATCCTCAAAGCCTGTGCAAAAGAGCTGCGCATCCCGACTGATGCGATCGACCGCACAGCGCTGTATCGGCGTTCGATCGACGCGCGCCGCAAGGAGGATATCCGGTATGTCACCAGCGTCGACGTCCATTTGAATATCAACGAAACAGCGGCGTTATCGAGGGCGAAATCGAAAAACGCCGCTCTTTGTGAGGAATACCGCTACATACCTCTTGTACCGAAGGATCGGGCGAAGCGTCCGCTGATCGTCGGCGCGGGTCCTGCGGGACTGTTCTGCGCGCTGATCTTAGCGCAAAGCGGTATCCGACCCATCCTGATCGAGCGCGGATCGTGTGTAGAAGAGCGAACAAAAGCGGTCGCTGACTTCTGGGACGGCGGCAGGCTGAACACCGAATGCAACGTGCAGTTCGGCGAAGGCGGCGCAGGCACCTTCTCGGACGGCAAGCTGAATACCGGCACCAAGGACGGCAGAGCCCGTAAGGTGCTGACGGAATTTGCCGCTCACGGCGCGCCCGAAGAGATCCTGTATAACGCGCTGCCGCATATCGGAACGGACAAGCTGCGCGATACCGTTCGCGGAATCCGCAGGGAGTTATTGTCGCTGGGCGCAGAAATTTTCTTTGACACAAGGCTGACGGATATCGTCATCACTGACGGAGCCGTCACCGGTGCGGTCATCCAAGATCAAAACGGTACGCAAACGCTGGAATGCAGTGAGATCGTTTTGGCGATCGGTCACAGCGCGCGGGACACCTTTGAGATGATCCTGAGAAAGCAGATCGCCGTGGAGCCGAAGCCGTTTTCGGTCGGCGTGAGGATCGAACATCTGAGGGTCGACATCGACCGTTCCCAATACGGCAAATCGCATGATCGACTGCCCGCCGCCTACTATAAGCAAGCGATACATCTCAAGGACGGCAGAGGCGTCTACACCTTTTGTATGTGCCCCGGCGGAACGGTGGTCGCTTCTCAAAGCGAGGAGAACACCATCGTCACCAACGGCATGAGCGAATTTGCACGCGATAAGGTCAACTCCAACGCGGCGCTGTTGGTATCAGTCACGCCGGATGACATCGTCGGCGAAGAAAAGCTCAAAGGGATGCATTTTCAACGCGAGCTGGAACAGAAGGCGTTCATTGCGGGAGGCGGCGCATATCACGCGCCGGTACAGCGAGCCGGCGACTTTTTAGCCCGACAGGCATCCACTCGTTTCGGCGAGGTTTTGCCGAGCTACCGTCCCGGTACTCAGTTTGCTAAGATGGAAGCCGTTCTTCCGCCATTTGTCACCGAATCGCTCAGAGAAGCGATCCCGATGATCGACCGCAGGCTGCAAGGATTCGGACATCCGGACGCGGTCATGACGGCGGTAGAGAGCCGCTCCTCCTCCCCTATCCGTATTCTGCGCGGCGACGATCTGCAAAGCGTCGGCGTCAGGGGGCTGTATCCCTGCGGCGAGGGCGCAGGCTATGCCGGCGGGATCGTATCGGCGGCAGTCGACGGCATCAAGGTCGCGGAAAAAATCATAATGGCATAAATAAGGGGCTGTCGCATTATGAATAGCGATAGCCCCTAACTCGTGTCATCCTGAGCACAGCGAAGGATCTTACAGTGCAATTTATCCAAACAATTACATCTTATAGGTGTATTATCACGGAAAAGTCAGCACTTTCAGATTCTTCGGCGATGCCTCAGAATGACATTTTTTATTTTGCGGCAACTGTCTTTTTCTGTTCGTCATGAACGGTTATTATGTATGATAGATCTCCACCTCTGCGCTGTGGCGCACAGAGTAGATCGTACATTCTTTGACCGGCAGCCTCAGGCATTGTTCGAGCGCCTCTTTATACAGCATGAGCTGCTCGGCGTACATATCGCGAAGCTGTTCGGGGTCCTTGACACGGTCGGTCTTGTAATCAACGATCACCAGCGCGCCGTTCTCGACAAATGCAAGGTCGACCGCGCCCTGCAAAATCACCGTTTCTCCGCTCAATTTCTCGAACTGACGGTCGCTGACCTTTTCGGCGGGGATGCGGATCGTAAAGCGATATTCCTTATACACCGCATCGGCGTTCAGGCAGCGCGTCACCAGAGCGCTGTCGACAAACCGCTGTGCGCGTTCGAGGTCGATGCTCTGCGCCTGCTGTTCGGTAAGAAAACCGTTTTCCGTCAAGCGGCAAAGCTCCTGTTTGACGTCCTTTCTCGCGGCTGCAAAATCCGCAAACTGCATGAATGCGTGCAGCGCGGTGCCTTTCTCTGCAGCGTTGAGCTTTTCGTTGGTGAGAAACGCGGGACGGGCAAGGATGCGTTCTCCCGATCGGGAGGAATACTTATGCGCCAACGCCGAGGCGGCGACCTTGGCAGGGATACTCTGTAAGTCCTCGTAAGGATATGCGAACGAAGCGTGCCGATGCAGCTGCTGCAGAATCAGCTCATTCGGTTCGACGTCCGAAAGCGCTGTCTGCACTTTGGTAGATTCATTTTCCGTATCGTCATACAGCGGCGCATCCACAACAAAGCAATCAAAGCCGAAATCCGCCGTCGGCTGTGTATC
>CACZAW010000207.1 GCA_902779225.1 uncultured Ruminococcus sp.
AAGGGGCATTGCTGCCCGAGCCTGTACGCCGTTCTGGCGCTCAAGGGCTACTTTGCATGGGAGGAGCTGAGCGTGCTGCGTCATGTCGGCGCAATGCTGCAGGGCCATCCCGATATGAAGGGAACTCCCGGTATCGATATGAGCTCCGGCTCGCTCGGTCAGGGTATCTCCGCGGCGTGCGGAATGGCGCTTGCCGCTAAGTATGATAAAAAAGACTGGCGTGTCTATACCGTTCTCGGCGACGGCGAATGTGAGGAAGGCGAGGTCTGGGAGGCGGCGATGTTTGCCGGCCACAGAAATCTCGATAACCTGACTGTGATCGTCGACTGCAACGGTCTGCAGATCGACGGCACCACCGAGGAGGTCGGCGGCGTAGAGCCGATCGCACCTAAATTCGAGAGCTTCGGCTTTGACACCGCTATCATCGACGGTCACAGCTTTGACGAGATCGAAGCGGCGCTGGAGCAGGCCAAGGCTTCCGACAAGCCCTTTGCGATCATCATGAAGACCGTCAAGGGCAAGGGCGTGTCTTTTATGGAAAATCAGGTCGGCTGGCACGGCAAGGCGCCGAACGCCGAGGAATATAAAATCGCAATCGACGAGCTGGAAGCACAGCTTAAGGAACTGGAGGCGTAACTATGGCTGAGATCATTACCAAAGCAACGCGCGTGAGCTTCGGCGAGGCGCTGTGTGAGGCAGCTGCCGAGAATCCCGATATCATCGTGCTGGACGCCGACCTTGCTGCGGCGACCAATACTTCGATTTTTGCAAAAGCATATCCCGACCGTTTCTTTGACTGCGGTATCGCCGAGGGCAATATGATCGGCGTAGCGGCAGGCTTAGCGGCTTCCGGAAAGCTGCCTGTAGCGGCGTCCTTTGCGATGTTCGCTACCGGCAGAGCATTTGAGCAGATCCGCAACTCTGTCGCATATCCCGAGCTGAACGTCAAGATCGCCGGCTCTCATGCCGGTATCTCGACCGGTGAGGACGGCGCGACCCATCAGTGCCTTGAGGATATCGGTATCATGCGTACCATCCCCGGCATGGTGGTGCTCAATCCCGCCGATCACTGGGAGATGAAGGCTGCTACCAAGGCGGCGCTCGAATATAACGGCCCCGTCTATATCCGTCTGGGCAGACTGGCGATCGACAGCTTTAACGATCCCGATACCTACAAATTCGAGTGGGGCAAGGGCATCACGCTTCAAGAGGGCAGCGATATCACCGTTATCGCGACCGGTCTGTGCGTGCTCGAAAGCCTGAAGGCGGTCAAGGAGCTGACAGCAGAGGGCAAGAGCGTGCGGCTGATCAACATCCACACCATCAAGCCCATCGACCGCGAGATCATCATCAAAGCGGCGCAGGAGACCGGCAGGATCATCACTGTCGAAGAGCATAACGTCATCGGCGGTCTTGCCGACGCGGTATGCGAGGTGACCTCCGCCGAGTGTCCGGTACCGGTTCGCCGTATCGGCGTATATGATCGCTTCGGTTATTCCGGCCCCGCAAAGGAGCTGCTCGATATCTTCGGTCTCACCGCTCCGAACATCAAAAAGGTGATCGAGGAAGAGCTGGCTAAAAAATAAATCGTTCAGAAATGACATATGAACTTTCCCGCCTCTTTTGAGGCGGGTTTTTGGTAGGAATGATATGAGGATCTTGGTGATAACCACCGGCGGCACGATTGGCAGTACCTTTGACGGCGCGTCGATCGACGTGGACGCTGCGCAGTCCTGTGCCGTCGTCGGGATGGTTCAAAAAGAATATCGCGACGTATCGTTTGACGCAGTGTCGCCGCTGAATCTGCTGAGCGAACGGATCACAGCAGGCGATCTGAATACACTCGCTGAGGTGATCCTGACAGCGGATACGGCGGCCTGTGACGGCGTGATCGTGACCTGCGGCAGCGATAACCTCGGCTATCTGGCGTCGTTTATCGGATTGCTGACCGCCCGATGGGATATCCCCGCCGCGGTCGTCGCCTCCGATAAGGTGTTGAGCGATCCGACGGCTAACGGCAGTGCAAATTTTCGCGCGGCGGTCGAGATCATTCGTCGCGGGGGAAAGGGCTGTTTTGTGCCGTATCGCAACAGTGACGGCGCGCTGTATATCCACGCGGCGACCGAGCTGCGGCAAGCTGATCAGTCGGATGATTTTTTCAGCTTCGGCGGCGCGTATGCCGTGATGGGAATGGACAGTATAATTCTAATGAAGAATTATAGACAACAAATGATCCCCGCTGTATTCGATCGTGAGCATCTGCCGAAGATCACGGATAATATCATGCTGATCCATCCCTATCCGCTGATGGATTACACGGCGCTTGACGTCAATAACAAGCGCGCGGTATTGCATACGCTGTACCACAGCGCGACCCTTGACAGCGGGCGCATGAGCGAATGGATGAAAACGATCGGGGATGTTCCCGTTTATCTTGCGTCGTTCAAAAGCGGCAGAAGCCGATATCAAAGCGCGGTCGAGGCGATCGATGCGGGAGCGATCCCGCTGACGGATATCGCGCCCGAATGCGCCTATATGAAGCTGCTGCTCGCCGCTTCACAGGATCAAATGAGCATCCGCGAATTCATGGAGAGGTAATATGAAAAAGAAACTGGCTGTGATGTCGGTACTGCTGGCGGGTACGCTGTGGGGCTGTATCGGATTCTTTGTGCGGCGTTATGAGGCGCTCGGGCTCAGCTCGATGCAGACCGCCGCCTTGAGGATCACCCTTGCGGCGATCATCTTCGCTGTTTTCGTACTGATCTACAAGCCGAAACTGTATAAGATCAAGCTGAAAGATATCTGGTGCTTTCTCGGCACCGGCGTCGTCAGCGTCGGCGTGTTCACCTTCTGCTACTTCAAGTCGATCGAGCTCAGCTCGCTGTCGGTCGCGGCGGTGTTGCTGTATACCGCACCCGCGTTCGTGATGCTGTTCTCGCTGATCTTCTTTGAGGAAAAGATGACTGTGATGAAGGGCGTGGCGTTGGTACTGGCGGTGGTCGGCTGTGCGATGACGACCGGCGTTATCG
>CACZAW010000208.1 GCA_902779225.1 uncultured Ruminococcus sp.
GCCGTACAAAGATCATCAACTCCGACAGCAGCAATATACTTGTCAGCATCCATCAGAATAAATTTGATAGCGCCCGATATGCCGGCACACAGATTTTTTATTCGAAAAATCATCCGCAAAGCGCCGCGTTAGCACAAGCGATACAAACTTCGGTCGTCATGCTGCTGCAAAGGGATAATACCCGCGAATTGAAGCCGTCCGGCAAAGGGATCTATATTCTGGAACACGCCGAAGTTCCTGCGGTCATCGTGGAATGCGGCTTTTTATCGAATGATCAGGAGCGGCAAAAGCTAACGGATGAAGAGTATCAGCAAGAGATCGCTTATGCGATCGCGATGGGCGTAATCGATTATCAAAATCAAATCAAAAGTTTATAATATAATAAAGGATTGTATCATATGGCAAAGATAAAAAGCGTCTATATCTGCTCGGAATGCGGTTACGAAAGCCCTAAGTGGTACGGAAAATGTCCGTCCTGCGGCGAGTGGAACACCATGAACGAGGAGATCCGCGATACCTCAAAGCAAAGTCCGACGGTCTCCCGCGCAGTCAGCTATGCGTCTCCGACCAAAATCAAAGAGATTTCGACAACAGATGAGATCCGCTATCGAACCGGTTCTTCGGAACTGGATCGCGTGATGGGCGGCGGTATCGTCAAAGGCAGTCTGATCCTGCTCGGCGGCGATCCCGGTATCGGCAAATCGACGATTCTGCTGCAGATCTGCGAGCATTTAGGCGAACAGCTGAGCATCTTGTATGTGTCCGGCGAGGAAAGCAAGCGTCAACTGAAGCTGAGAGCAGACCGTCTGGGTGTAGATTCCGATAATCTATACATCCTGACACAGACCGATGTTGAGATGATCTGCGAGACCATCCGGCAGGACAAGCCCGATATCGTGATGATCGACTCGATCCAGACGATGTCGCTCTCCGAGCTGAATTCCTCTCCGGGCTCGGTGACACAGGTCAGAGAATGCACCAATTATTTGATGCGTACCGCGAAATCCATGGATATCCCGATGATCGTCGTCGGTCACGTTAACAAGGAAGGCTCTATCGCAGGTCCCAAGGTGTTGGAGCATATCGTGGACGCTGTGCTGCACTTTGAAGGCGATAAGCAGATGTCATATCGAATCCTGCGCGCCGTGAAAAACCGTTACGGCTCCACCAATGAGATCGGCGTCTTTGAAATGACCGACAAGGGCTTGAATGAGGTCGATAATCCGTCGTTGATGTTGATCTCCGGTCGACCGAAAAACGTCAGCGGAACCTGTATCGCGTGCGCTATGGAGGGAACCAGACCGATTTTAGCGGAGATCCAGGCGTTGGCTACCGCTACCGGATTCGGCAATCCGAGAAGAATGTCGACCGGCTTTGACTACAACCGCATGAATCTGATTATCGCGGTTCTTGAAAAGCGGGCGGGGTATTATTTCTCCAATACCGACGCTTATATCAACGTTGTCGGCGGATTAAGGCTCGACGAGACTGCGGTCGATCTGGCTGTCGCGATGGCGCTGGTATCGTCGCTGAAGGACGTCCCGATCGCCGACGATGCGATCGCCTTCGGCGAGATCGGTCTTGCCGGCGAGATCCGTTCCGTAACGCACGCGCAGCAGCGTGTCAACGAAGCGGAAAGGCTCGGATTCAAACGGATCATCGTACCGGCGCATAATCTGAAAGATATCAGCGTATCCGGCGATGCACAGATCATCCCCGTGAGGAACGTCCGTCAGGCGTTTGAGGCGATCAGTGAATAACGTCATACTGTCCGGAGAAGATCCACTGTACGGTCAACGGCTGTCACAACTAGGTTATCACGTCATATACAGCGAATATCTGCACGATCTGATACCGTATGAAAGGCGCCACGCGGATATGCAGTGCTTGATCATCGGTCAAACCGCATTTGTGCTGAAAGAATGTAAAGCCCTAGCCGAAAGGCTGAAAAATAGCTATCACGTTGTTTTTACAGAAAAGGATATCAACGGCAAATATCCGAATAATGTCTTACTGAATGCAGCAGTGATAGGCAAAAACGTGATCGCCAACACAAAGTATTTGGACAAAAGCGTTAAGGATTATTGTCTGAATGAAGGCTATCAATTAATCCATGTCAATCAAGGGTATGCAAAATGCTCCTGCGCGGTTGTATCTGATCATGCGTTGATAACAGCAGATAGAGGAATTTATAATTCTTTAAAGGAATATAATATAGAAGTGATGTTGATCCGGCAGGGGAGAGTACAGCTAAAGGGAGCCGATTACGGCTTTATCGGAGGCGCCTCGGGCTTGGATATCCTTCACGGAGAAAGGATCTTGTATTTTTCCGGAAATATATGCGCTCACCCTGACTATGATATGATATCCGACTTCTGTGGGAAGCATCAAACGCGAATATATCCACTGACCGATACAGAGCTGTATGATATCGGCGGAATGGTATTTTGTTAATTTTTTAACAAAATAGGGAATATGGCTTTATTTCAATAGGCAATAAGGATAGCCGGCGACCGTATATAAGAAAATAATTCTAAATAGGAATAATACAATACATAGAGCGACGTATATTTCATAAGTATATGTCGCTTTCTTGCTATCTAAAGTATATTCTACATCGAAACTGCGATTGCCGATCATACTGCCGGTATTATCCTGCTGCAGCAATTAATTGAGCGATTCTGATGCTGAAAATCAAAATAAAACTTCACTCAGATGATTTGAAATGAACGTAGACTCATTCAGAAAATTTCTATTTAAAATAATCCGGCGAATCATGGATCAAGCGAATCAAACTGAATGAAATAATTTGAATTATGAGGTGACAGGATTTGAACCTGTGACCTCGAAGCTGTTAAAGTAAAACCTGACACAAATGGATGCGTTGTATTAAAATGAGATTCAGATTACAATACTACAATATGTAATTACGGTGTATGTGTATTGCCGGAATCCAGAAGACAGTATTTTATTTTCTAAAATCGAATTAAAAGCCATTATACCGCAAATTCTATGTTATAC
>CACZAW010000209.1 GCA_902779225.1 uncultured Ruminococcus sp.
TGCTGCTTCTGCAGCTTCAGGTACACCGTCCATTTTCCCGTCAGCGCCTTGTCGGTTTCAAAGGAAGCATAGCATTCCTTTTCGTAATCCGGCGCTTTTGCCGTCTTGAAAATATAATCCTGCGCTTCTGTTGTTTGACCTGTCTGCCCGTCGGTCGTTTCGGGATAGGTGATCGTCAGCGTCGCGCCGCCGAAGAACTTGGAGCCGGTGATGACATACGCCAGCTCGCCCGTACCCATATCGATCGTCTTTTTGCCGTCCTTTTCCGATAGCTTATAATCGCCTTCCTCAACGCCGCCGTCGTAGAAGGTTTTGTACTTGCCGTCGCCGTATTCGCCGGGCTTGCCGAAGGAATAGTAGACCTTCTGCGCGCTTTCCGCTTCGTCAATCGTGGCTTTCGCGACCTCGGGATTGACGACCAGCTCCCAATCTCCCTCGAGCAAATTCGGCGCAAGGAATACGAACGCCGCCGCGCCTAAGGCGGTTAATACGGCGATGATGACGGCGCAAATGATGATCCTCTTTTTATTTCCCATACACTAACCTCCGTTTTTTTCCAAGTCGGTATATTTCTTTTATCATTTAATCACAAAAAATTGATATAAATGTGTAGATTTATCATTTTTCTATCAAAATTTATGTTATAATGGTTAGCAAGGAGGCGGTATGACATGAGCAAACAGATCGCGATCCTCTTGGTGGAGGACGACGACAAGCTGCGCAGCACGATACAGGACTATATGCAGATGAACGGGTTTCAGGTCATCGCCTGTCCCGACGGAAATACCGCGCTGAACCGGTTCAGGGAGCTCGGCGAAGCGCTTGACATCATCCTGCTCGACGGCATGCTGCCGGATATCGACGGATTTGATATCCTCAAAAGCGTTCGGGAAACCTCCGACATTCCCGTGATCATCCTCTCCGCACGCGAATCCGAAAGAGAACAGATCAGGGGGTTTCAACTCGGCGCGGATAATTACATCACCAAGCCCTTTTTGCTGAGCGTTTTGAAGGAGCACATCAACGCGCTGCTGGCGCGCAGCGGACGGCTTTCCGCGGATAAAGGCGAGCTTGTCAAAGGCGCTCTGCGGCTGAACACCGGAGAACGAAAGGTCTGTCTGGACGGAGAGCCGATCGCCACCACACCGCGCGAATACGACGTTCTGCTGCTGTTCGCGCAAAACGAGCGCATCGTGATGAGCCGCAATACGATCCTCGACAGAGTTTGGAGCAACAGCTATTTCGGCGATCTGCGAACGGTGGACACCATCATCAAGCAGCTGAGAAAAAAGCTGGGCAAACACAGCGACTACATCGTGTCCGTCTACGGCGTAGGTTATAAATTCGAGGTCGATCATGAAGAATAAACTGACAATCAAGCTGATCATCGTCATCGTCGCGGCGGTCGCGCTGCTGG
Organism: uncultured Ruminococcus sp.; assembly: GCA_902779225.1. Lineage (GTDB taxonomy): Bacteria > Bacillota > Clostridia > Oscillospirales > Acutalibacteraceae > Ruminococcoides. The sequence continues at coordinate 1,418 of CACZAW010000209.1, forward strand.
CAGGCATCATGGCGCCCGTCTATTTTGTGCTGCAGCAAAGGATGTACATTGAACAGGAAACGCGCCGCGTCGCCGAATTTGCGGAGAATATCAAGAAGGTCGAGCCGTTCGGCAAGGAGGCTCTGGGAAAGTTTTTCAGCGATTCCGGCGCGTCCTACCGCGTCTATGTATTTGACAAGGACTTTGAGCCGCTGTATTCCTCGTTTGAGCTGGGATATCATAAAAACCTGATCACGAATCTGTTCAGCGATAAAACAGAGCGCTTTCAGGAGGATTCCGAGCCGTACTATGCAAAGGTCGACGACGAGCCTGCCGTCAGGATGTATACCTGCCATAACGCGGACGGCAAAACCTACTACATCCAGATCAAGGACAGTCTCAGCGGCGTGGATCTGGTGTTTGACTTTTCCAACCGCATACTGGGCATCGTCGTGATCGGCTATATCTTGATCTGCTCCGTCGCTCTCTATCTCGCGATCTCTCCGTCCGTCAAATCCATCAAGGAGGTCACCGCGGTCGCGCGTGAGATCTCCCAAAACAACCTCTCGGTGCGCTGTCAGGGCAAGGTACGCCGTGATGAGATCGGCGAGCTGACGCAAAGCGTCAACAAAATGGCGGACACCATTCAAGAAAACATCAACAATCTGGAAAACTATAATTTTGTGCTCCGCGAGGATAACCGCTATATGAAGGAGTACGAACAATCGCGGCGGATGCTGCTGCGGAGTATTACGCACGATCTGAAAACGCCGCTCGCGGTGATCTCCAGTCAGGTGGAAATGATCAGCGCCTGCAAGGAACAGGAAAAGAAGGATTATTATTATCAGTCCGCCATGGAAGAGATCAATAAGATGAACAAGATGATCAGCAATGTGCTGCAGTTGACAGTGGACGAACGCAGGCTGAACGATAAGGAAGCGCAGGAGTTTGATATCAGCGCGCTGATCGTCTCTCTGTGCGACAGCCGCCGTGCCTATGTCCATTCGCGCCGGCTGGAGCTGCACACGGATATCGCTCCCGGTCTCAGGCTCCATGCCGTGAAGGAGTATGTGGAGTATGTATTCAAGAATTATCTCTCCAACGCGGTGCAAAACGCCGATAAAAACACGGTGATCGAAGTATCCCTCCGGGAGCACAAACAAGCCGTCCGTCTCTCCGTAGAAAACCACGGCAGAAATATCCCCGACGAGATCAAGGAAAAAATCTGGACGGAAGCCTTCACCACCTCGCCCGAAGGCACTGAAAACACCGGCTTAGGTCTGTATATCATCAAGGAGATCGCCCTTCTGGAGCACACCAAATGCGGCTTCGACAACACCGAAACCGGCGTTCGCTTCTGGTTCGATTTTATCGACTGCAATTTATGATTTTTTGCTCATCTTTTCCCGTATGTAAAATATTCTGCTGATGATATTTTCTCTTTACGGAAGTTCGGTTCCCAAAAACTGCGAAATAACCGATTTACATCTACGTTTCGTGACAAAAATATCACGGCTCTGAAATGGAAAAAAGCCCGATAAAATCGGGCTTTTTCGGCTCATCCCTAGAACCAGTGGATAAAAACTAAAAAAAAGAAAAGTCACGTTGCTCCA
>CACZAW010000210.1 GCA_902779225.1 uncultured Ruminococcus sp.
GGTGTTCATCCTCGGCGAGAACGGCTGCGGCAAGACCACCCTCTTCCGCATCCTCAACCGTCAGCAATTCGCCGACGAGGGCGAATACATCTACGGCGCAAACGTCGACTGCGGTTACTTTGACCAGATGCAGGAAAATCTGAACCTGAACAACACCGCCATTGACGAGATCTGGAACGCCTACCCTTTCCTTACCGAGACCAAGGTGCGCTCCTCCCTCGCCGCCTTTCTTTTCAAGGGCGACGAGGTATACAAGCCGCTGTCCGCGATGAGCGGCGGTGAGCGCGCGCGTATCTCGCTCTTAAAGCTGATGCTCGGCGGATACAATCTGCTGCTTCTCGACGAGCCGACCAACCATCTTGACGCGTCCTCGCGCGAGGCGTTGGAAGAAACGCTGCGCGACTTTGAGGGAACGCTGCTGATCATCAGCCATGACCGCTACTTTATCAACAAGCTCGCCGACCGCGTGCTGGCGATGGGCAAGGACGGCATGACCGAATATCTCGGCAACTATGACTATTATCTGGAAAAGCAGTTAACAGACGACGCCTCTCCCCTCACGCAAAAATCGCCGAAAAAAGAAAAGCAGCCAAATGAATGGCAGCTCAGAAAGCAGCGCGAAAGCGAGGAGCGCAAGCGCAAGACAAAGATCACCCGCACCGAAGCGCAGATCGAACAGCTCGAGGGCGAGATCGAAGAATTACAGGCGACGCTTGCAAAAGAAGAAGTCCAAAGCGACTACGAACAGCTGATGGCGTTGACACAGGAGCTGGAAGAAAAGCAAACACAACTGGAAGGGCTCTACGACCTCTGGGCGGAGCTGCAGGAATAAGCATACGAAAAGGCGCCGATCGCTCGGCGCCTTGATTGTTTATTTACAGCTTTTGGATCTCGGAGATCGGAGCCTCCTCCTGATACTGCTTGACATACTCGCTCGGCGCACAGCCGTAAACGCTCTTGAACACCGCGATAAACGCCTTGACGCTCGGGAAGCCGTTCTCCAGCGAGGCGCGCGTTTCGCTCATGCCGTTCTGCTGGATATCAACGAGGGTATTCTCCAATCTGACCAGGTTCAGATAGCTTTTAAACGTCTTATGGGTGGTCGCCTTGAAATAGCGCGAGAAGTAGGTCGGCGTCAGTCCGACAAAGGAGCTGATATCCTCAAGCGATATCCGCTCGCGGTAATTCTCGCGGATAAAATCGATCGCCTTGGTGATATACTCCGGTTCATCGTCGGGAGCCGCCGCTGCGGGATCGATCTCACGCTTCACACGGCATTTGGTGAACAGATGCACCATGATCTGATTCATTGCCAGCGAGATCTTCAGCCGCGAGAATTCAGAGGGATTCTCAACCTCAAAGACGATCGCCTTCAACAGATCGCGGATCCTCATGCGCGACTGCTCGTTGAGATTGACGTCGAAGGTATACTTTTCAAAGTCCGTAAAATAGGACTTGATATAGCTGTAGGAAAACAATACGACAAGATACTTGACGGGCTCCTCCGGCTCTTTGCCGCAGGTCTGATGCACCGCCTCGGAATTGATGAGGATATAGTCGCCGTCATACAGATCTCTGTCCTCGCCGCAAAGATTCGTCCACATCCGTCCTCTGACGATGTAGTCGATCTCGAGGTTCTTATGCCAATGCTTATTGGTATAACATTCCTTGCCGGGCTTGGAGTATAACAGTACCTTTCCGGGCAGATTATCGTCCGCCGTTACGATCTCGTATTTTCCTTTATAATTCCCTGCCATTTTGAGCAGCTCCTTGTTCAAAAGGCGATGCATGATCGCCGTTAATTCATTATAGCACATCCGAAAAAATGTGTCAATAAACGTCGGATTCAACTTGCTTTATCCCGCCCGATATTGTATAGTAAAGACAAAGGAATGATGTCCATGAAAAAGCTGTTGTCTTTCATCCTCGCTCTCATCCTTCTGCTGCTTTTCACGGGATGCGATACGATTTCTCCGAAGCTGTTCGAATGTATACTTTATCGACGTCGGTCAGGGCGATTGCACCCTGCTCGAATCCAAAGGCGAATTCGTGCTGATCGACGCGGGTGAAAAGGAATACGGAAAGAAAGTTCTCAAATATATCCAAAACATCGGCACAAACAAGCTCAAATATGTGATCGCCACCCATCCCCATTCCGATCATATCGGCGGGCTTTCTACGGTCATCAACGGGATCAGGACGGAGAGCTTTATCACCGTCGAGACCGATCAGAATACAAGCACATGGCGCAACGTGCTGACGGCGGTGGATCAAAACGACGTCGATTATATCGACGCCCGGGTCGGCGACAGGTACACGTTCGGCGACGCGACCTTTACCATCCTCGCGCCGAATTCATCCGGCTACGAGGGCTACAACAACTATTCCGTCGTCACGATGGTCGAGTGCGATCAGATACGCTTTCTGTTGACCGGCGACGCCGAAACGCAAAGCGAAAAAGAGATGCTGAACGCGAAAGCCGACCTCAAAGCCGATGTGCTGAAATGCGGTCACCACGGCTCGTCCACCTCATCCTCCGCCGCGTTTTTGAAAGCGGTGCGCCCCGCATACGCGGTCATCTCCTGCGGCAAGAACAACGACTACGGTCATCCGCACAGAGAAACGATCAAAAAGCTCAAGCTGATGGGATGCACGTATCTGCGCACCGATCAGCTGGGTACGATCGTCGCCTCCACCGACGGCGAGCACCTGAGCTTTTCATCCGAGCGAGGAAAAGCTAAGATCCCCGAATACACCGCCGGCGATAACGTCTCAACGGATCAGGCGCCCCTGTATATCGGCAACAAAAACAGCCTCTACTTCCACTATTCCGACTGCTCCGGAGCGGCGACGATGAAGGAGAAAAACAAGGTGGAATTCGCCACCCGCGAAGAAGCGGTCAAGGCTGGCTACAAGCCCTGTCCGTCGTGCAAGCCATAGGTGCCGCCATGCTGTTTGATTTTGATTACCCGTTTGTCTGGGACGCACTGAAAGGCGCCGATCGCCCCATCATCCTCTACGGCATGGGCAACGGCGCGGATAAGGTGCTGGATGAATTTCAGCGCCGCGGTATCATAGCCGCCGGCGTGATGGCGAGCGACGACTTTGTCCGCTATCAGAGCTATCGCGGCTTTACCGTCAAAAAGCAAAGCGACTTAGAAAAAGAGCTCGGCGATTTCACCATCGCCCTGTGCTTTGCTAGCGACCTGCCCGACGTCACGGCGCATATCCGAAAGGTCGCGACCGGGCACGAACTGCTCGTGCCGAACGTTCCTGTGTTCGGCAGCGAGAATCTCGACGACGACTATATCACCGCGCATCAAAGCAATATCGAAGCCGCGTTTGAACTGCTTGCCGATGAACCGTCAAAAAAGGTGTTCAAGGGCGCGCTGGACTTCTTTTATACCGGCAGGCTCCCCTATCTCGACGCGATCGACAGCGATAAAGACGAGGTATTCCGCGATATCCTTTGCCTGCATAACGAGAGCTATCTCGACCTCGGCGCATACCGCGGCGATACGGTCGACGAGTTTCTGCACTACGCCGACGGCTATACAAGCATCACCGCCGTCGAGCCGAATCCGAAAAACTATCAAAAGCTGTGCGAGCATATCGCTGATATGCCGAACGCAGTTGCACTCCATGCGGGGATCGCTGACCGTGACGGCGTGATGTATGTTACCAAAAGCAGCGGCAGGATGGCGGCGCTGAATACCGAAAGCGGCGTCGAAGTCCCGGTCACAACGGTCGACCGCATCGACTGCCGCCCGACCTATATCAAGGTCGATATCGAGGGCATGGAGGCGGCTATGCTGGACGGCGCCGCGCATACGCTGAAAACGCTGAAGCCCAAGCTCAACCTTGCCGCCTATCATCGCACAGGCGATTTCTTCGAGCTGATCCTGCGGCTGCACGCGATCCATCCCGATTATCAGATCTATCTGCGCAAGCACCCCTACATTCCCTGCTGGGATCTGAACATCTACGCAATATAAACGAAAGGGGCTATCGCATTATGAATAGCGATAGCCCCTCAGAGTGTCATCCTGAGCAAAGCGAAGGATCTTACAGTGCAATTTATCCAAATAATCACATCTTATAGGTGTATTATCACGGAAAAGGCAGCACTTTCAGATTCTTCGGCGATGCCTCAGAATGACATTATTTTTTTGCGATAGTCCCTTGTTTTTATGCTTTATTTTTCTTGTATACTAAACTCTGATTAAAACATTTGATAAGATATCAGCGGGAAATTTCAGATAGCGCGGCGGAGGTTGCAGGCAGGCTGGCGCCTGTCAAAACCGACAACAAAGCTATGCGGAATTTGACGCGATAGATTGTCAATTTTTTTAGTCAGATTTAGTATTCGGAATTTTAATATTGATCAATACAACGGACAGGAACACCAGCCCCACGCCGATATAGCCGAACGGCACGCCGAGCTCCTCACCAAAGTACCACGCGCCGATAACGGTCGCGACGACCGGCTCGACAGTCGCGATGATCGACGCTGTGCTTGCGCTGATATATTTCAGCCCCAGCGTATAGAACACATACGGCAGCACACAGCTCACCAGTGCAAACAGCACCGCGAAGCCCGCACTCTCCCAGCTCTCGGTCAACACACCGATCACGGGTCGGATATCGCAGGCAACGACAGAGAAGATCGAAGCAAAGAAAAACGTATACAAGGTGATGGTAAACGGCTCATATCCGCGATTCAGCGCAAAGCGCGAGAAGATGGAATACAGCGCGTAACAGATACCCGAGCCGAGCCCGAACAGCAATCCCGCCACAGTGACATTGATATCGCCGCCGATGACGCCGGTCGTCATCGCACAGCCTACCACCGCCAGCACCAGCGCCACGCCCTTCATCACGGTCATCTTTTCCTTAAAGAAGATCAGCGAGAACAGCATCACGAAC
>CACZAW010000211.1 GCA_902779225.1 uncultured Ruminococcus sp.
GCTGATCCTATCCATGGCGATCCGCTATGTGGAGCTGTTGCGGGTGCGCTGGCGCAAGATACAGGAAACACAAAAAGCGCTCGGTCTGTACGACGACGGCAATCTGATCGACGCGCTCAGGGGCAGGGCGCGCGTACTGTCGATCCTGATCACATGGACGCTGGAAAACGGGATCGTCACTGCCGAGAGCATGGACGCGCGCGGCTACGGCACCGGCCGCCGCACATCCTTCAGGCTGTTCCGCTTCAAAGCATCCGATATCCTGCTGATCACATTCTGTGCCGTATTAGCTGCGATCGTGATTGTCGGACTGAACGCGGCGCATATCAGCTGGTATCCGACAATAGAAGCAGCTCCGGCGCAGCCCGTGACGATCGCGGGCACGATCTGTTTCGGGCTGCTGACACTTTTGCCCGTTATCATCAACACAAAGGAGGCGATCCGATGGCGGTATTTGAGATACGAGAACTGAGCTTTCGTTATCCGGGCAGTCATGCGCCCGCGCTTGATCAACTGGATCTCACCGTCGAGGCAGGCGAATTCATCACGCTGGTCGGACCGACCGGCTCGGGCAAAAGTACCCTTTTGCGCCTGCTAAAGCCGGAGCTGATGCAAAACGGCGAGATCAGCGGCGTGCTTCATTTTTGCGGCAAGCCGATCCCTAATCTGACAACGCGGGAATCCGCTGAAAAAATCGGTTATGTCGCCCAGAGCCCCGAGGAACAGATCGTCACCGATAAGGTATGGCACGAGTTGGCGTTCGCCCTCGAAAACCTCGGCAAAAAGCAAAACGAAATCGCGCGCAGGGTCGCCGAAACAGCAGCGTATTTCGGCATCACGCCATGGTATCGGCAGACGACGGCTTCTCTCTCCGGAGGACAAAAGCAGCTTTTGAATCTAGCGGCGGCGACTGTCGCCGATCCGCAGGTCTTGATATTGGACGAGCCGACCGCCCAGCTCGACCCCATCGCGGCGGCGCGCTTCATCGAAACGCTGTACAAGCTCAACCGCGAGACCGGCGTGACGGTCATCATCAGCGAGCATCGCGCCGAGGAGCTCCTCCCGCTGTGCGATCGGATGCTTCTGCTCGACAAAGGCAGGATCGTTTACGACGACAGTCCGCGAAAGGTCGCGGGCGCTGTCGCCGCCGACAGCCCGTATCTGCGATATCTTCCGTGCGCGGCACGAATGTTTATCGCAAGCGGCGGTCAGGGCGACTGTCCGCTGAGCGTCCGCGAGGGGCGGCGATATTTCACATCCCACGATAATATCATTCCTCCGGCTCCTGCACCGACGCCTTCAGGGATATCGGGGCGGCAGGAAATCGCCTTGGAGCTGAAAAACGTCTTTTATCGCTATGACAAGGACGCGCCGGATGTGCTGGACAGTCTGACACTCGCTGTCCGTAAGGGCGAGATCTTTGCCCTGCTGGGCGCGAACGGCTGCGGAAAAAGCACCGCCGCTGCGGTAATCGCAGGCGTGCGCAAGCCGTACAGCGGCAAAATAAAGCTGTTCGGCAAGCCGTTGAAGGACTACAAAAACGGCAGTCTTTACAAAGAGAATGTCAGCCTGCTCCCGCAGGACGTCGAGAGCGTATTCCTCCGTTCAAGCGTCCGCGAAGAGCTGATAGGCTGCGACGAAGTGCTGCGCGATTTTCCTTTCGACCTCTCTCCCCTGTTTGACCGTCACCCCTACGACCTGTCGGGCGGTGAGCGGCAGCTGGTCGCTCTGTGCAAGGCGCTGAAATCCAAGCCGCGGCTGCTGATCCTCGACGAGCCGTCAAAGGGGCTCGACCCGAACTATAAAGCAATTCTCGCCGATCTTTTGAAGGCGCTGCGATCAAAGGGCATGACCGTCCTTTTGATCAGCCACGACGTCGAATTCGCCGACCGATGCGCCGACCGATGCGCGCTGTTCTTTGACGGCGCGGTCGCTGCGTGCGATGATACGGCGGACTTCATGAGCGGCAACCGCTTTTACACCACCGCCGCCGCACGCATCCTTCGCGGCGTTCACGAGGGGCGGTGACAGGGATGTTCGTGATCAAAAACCAAGCCCTGCGCACTGCGCTGCGATACGGGATCCCGTTCGTTCTGATCCCCGCGCTCGTCATCCTCGGCGCGACGGTCTTTGACGAAAAACGGTATCTGATCCTCTCGCTCGGGATAGCGGTGCTGGCGATCCTGTTATTCATGGCAGGGATTGAAAAAAAGAATATCGGCTCGCGTCGCATGGTCATCGTCGCGGTCATGACGGCGCTCGCGGTCATCGGGCGTTTTATCCCGCTGTTCAAGCCCATCACCGCCCTGTGCGTGATGGCGGCGATCTATCTCGGCGCGGAGGCGGGCTTTCTCTGCGGCGCGCTGAGCGTACTGATCTCCAACATCTACTTCGGCCAGGGGCCGTGGACGCCGTTCCAGATGCTCGGATTCGGACTGATCGGGCTGATCGCCGGATATCTGAGCAAGCCTCTGCGCAAAAGCCGCGTCCTGTTGATCCTTTACGGCGTTTTGGCAGGCGTCGCCTACTCGATGATGATGGACGTATGGACGGTGCTGTGGTACAGCGGCAGCTTTGATTGGAGCCTGTATCTTACGGCGCTTGTGTCGGCTTTACCGTTCACCGCGCTCTATGCGGTCTCAAACGCCGGCTTTTTGCTCCTGCTGAGAAAGCCGATCTGGACAGCTTCATACAGATCGCATATGAACCGACCGCAGAGGCATTCGTCACGGAAGACGCCGTATTCGGCGGCGCCGCTATCGAACCGAAAGCAAGAGCAGTCGGAAAAGCAAAGTTTTCGGCAGAGCGGGCGGTTTATCGCGAGACGGCGGCGCCTCCCCTCTATGCCGCGCCGATGCAGGCGGCAGCGCCGCAAAGCCTTAGCGATGCGCTCCGGAATATGGACGAGAGCTTTCAGGAAATGCTGCTGCGAAAGATC
>CACZAW010000212.1 GCA_902779225.1 uncultured Ruminococcus sp.
GGAGCAGATGGATTCGATCATGGAAAATATGGGCGATATGGGCGATATGTCCGAGATGGCGCAGAATATGGGACTTGCAAATCTGCCTCAGGAGGAAGAAAATGCCGATACTCCCGATGAAAATGAGGACGGCGACGGCTTCACCCCCGGCGGCGCGCCTTCGTTCCCGAATTTCTTTAATCTGTTCGGCGGCAATAATGCGCAGAAAACTTCGTCCGGCGGCGAAAAAAAGCCGAAGGAAAAGAAGCAGAAGAACCGTAAGCATATCGGCTTGTACTGCGAGGACCTGACCCGCAAGGCGAGAAACGGTGAGATCGACCGCATCATCGGCAGAGAAAAGGAGATCGAGCGCGTGATCCAGATCCTGTCGCGCCGCAATAAAAACAATCCCTGCCTGATCGGCGAGCCCGGCGTCGGTAAGACTGCGATCGCCGAGGGCTTGGCGCTGCGGATCGCCGAGGGAAAGGTGCCGCACCGCTTAAAGGATAAAGAGATCCAGATGCTCGATCTGACAGCGCTGATCGCCGGCACACAGTTCCGCGGACAGTATGAGAGCCGTATCAAGGGCTTGACCAAAGAGGTCAAGGAAGCCGGCAATATCATCCTGTTTATCGACGAGGTACATAACCTCGTCGGCGGCGGCGACAGCGAGGGCACCATGAATGCCGCCAATATTCTCAAGCCTGCTCTCTCCAGAGGTGAGATCCAGGTGATCGGCGCGACGACCTTTAACGAATATCGCAAGTATATCGAGAAGGATTCCGCTTTGGAACGCCGCTTCCAGCCTGTCAAGGTCGGCGAGCCGAGCGTCGGCGATACAATCGATATCCTGATGGGTATCCGCGAATATTATGAGATGCACCATAACGTCAAGGTCAGCGATGATATCGTCCGCAAGGCGACGGTGTTTTCCGAGAGATACATCTCCGACCGATTCCTGCCCGACAAGGCGATCGACCTGCTGGATGAAGCGTGCGCCTGTGCGTCGCTGAGAAATAAAGAGCGCGAGACGTATGAGAGCCTTTCTGACGAGAAAAAGGCGTTGACATTGGTGAAAGAGCAGATCTCCGGTGAGGAGACAGTCGATTACGAAAAGCTCGCGCAGGTCACATCCGAGCTGGCGCGTGTCGACGAGCAGCTGCAGGGGATCGACGAATCTACGCTGATCGCCGCCGTGACCGAGGAGGATCTCGCGAAGGTCATCGAGCTTTGGACAGGGATCCCGCAGTCGAGAGTCAGAGAAAACGAGCTTTTGAAGCTGATGGATATCGAAGCCCATTTAAAAGAGAAGATCATCGGTCAGGACGAGGCGGTCGAAGCGTTGGCTAAGGCGATCAAGCGTTCGCGCGTGCAGATATCGCCCCGCCGCAGACCGGCATCCTTTATCTTTGTCGGCCCGACCGGCGTCGGCAAGACCGAGCTGGTCAAGGTGCTGTCTCAGGAGCTGTTTGATACGCCCGAGACGCTGATTCGTCTGGATATGTCCGAGTTTATGGAAAAGCACAGCGTTTCCAAAATCATCGGATCGCCTCCCGGCTATGTCGGCTATGACGAGGCTGGTCAGGTGACGGAAAAGGTCAGACGCAGACCGTATTCGGTTCTGCTGTTCGACGAGATCGAGAAGGCGCATCCGGACGTCATGAACATCCTGCTGCAGATCCTTGACGAGGGCAAGCTGACCGACGCACACGGCAGAAGCGTTGATTTCTCCAATACCGTGATCGTGATGACGTCGAACGCCGGCTCCAACCGCAGCGAAAACGCACTCGGCTTCGGTAAAACGCAGGAGGAAGCGGATAAGGAGCGCGTGATGAAGGGGCTCAGAGAATTCCTTCGTCCCGAGTTTATCGCTCGCGTGGATGAGATCATCGCCTTTAAGTCGCTGACGGCGGAAAACTATATCGCAATCGCGCGCTTGATGCTGTCGGAGTATGTTGATACGCTGCGTGAAAAAGGCATCCTTTTCGGCTTTGACGACGCGGCTTGCAAGTATCTTGCCGAAAAGGCGTGCAACGGTCAAAGCGGCGCGCGTGATCTGAGAAATCTGATCCGCAAAGAGGTCGAGGATAAGATCACCGAACAGATGATCATCCACGGCGAAGGCGGTCTTGCGATGATCGCGATCTCGTCTGACGGCGAAACGCTGACCATCGATGCAAAATAAACAGAATAGGAGAGAGCGCAGACGGTGTTTTGCGCTCTCTCCGAAAGATATCATTTCTTTTGTTGACATAATCAAAAAATATGGTATACTATATTTCGGTTGATGGGAAGTAGCCAAGCGGTAAGGCAACGGACTTTGACTCCGTCATTCGTGGGTTCGAACCCCGCCTTCCCAGCCAGAACAAAAATCCTGCCATGTGAGTGGCAGGATTTTTTTCTTTTTCTGAATGAAGTTTATCGCGCATCAAAACGTCTTGATATAATACTTATGCTTTTTTATTGCATAAAAATCAAGACTATGATATAATCATGTTGATTTTTTGTAGGAGAAGAACGGAATGAATAAGCTGCAAGCGAATCTGTGCCTGATATGTGTGACCTTTTTATGGTCGACAGAGGTCATCATCTATGCGTGCATACCCGACAGCGTTTTTCCTTTTGCAACGACGGCGATCACCAATCTGATCGGCGCCGCTTTGTTGTTCCTTTGCTTTTTTAAACGCATCAAAGCGGAGTTGAAGCGGGGAGGAAAAAAGCTGCTGTTGAGAGTACTGCTGCTTTCAGTGCTGAATTGCTCGTACAATGTCCTGTATATATACGGCTTGGATTATTTTGATGTATCTACCGGCGCCTTTACGCTCTCGATGACGGTCGTGATTCTGCCCGTTATCCTGTTGATGAGCAAAAAGAACGTCGCGAAAAGGACATGGCTCTCAGCGATTTTGGTACTGATCGGCATTGTGACCTCATACCTGGGAAGGCTTTCCAGCATC
>CACZAW010000213.1 GCA_902779225.1 uncultured Ruminococcus sp.
TTGCCGCGCCGACCTCGACTGCCGTCGCGCCGGCGAGCATCATTTCGATCACATCCTCTGCGGTGCTCACGCCGCCCATACCGACGACGGGGATCTTCACCGCCTGCGCCACCTGATACACCATCCGCACCGCGATCGGGAAGATCGCCGGGCCGGAAAAACCGCCCATGGTGTTTTTGATGATCGGCTTGCGGGTGCGCAGATCGATCCGCATCCCGAGCATGGTATTGATCAGGCTGATACCGTCCGCGCCCGCGTCCTCACACGCTTTGGCGATCGCGACGATATCGGTCACGTTCGGACTCAGCTTCACAATAACAGGTTTTTTTGTCACCGCCTTGACCGCCCGCGTAACCTCGGCGGCTGCCATCGGATCGGTGCCGAAGCTCATCCCGCCGCCGTGAACGTTCGGACAGCTGACGTTGACCTCCAGCCACCCGACCTGCTCTTCTTTATCCAATCTCTCGCAGGTGTAGGCGTAATCCTCAACGGAAAATCCGCTGACATTTGCCATCACCGGCTTAGAAAAGCATTGCTTTAACTTCGGTAATTCCTCCGCGATCACCTTGTCGACGCCCGGATTCTGAAGCCCGACGGCGTTGATCATGCCTGCGGTGCATTCCGCGATACGCGGAGTCGGATTGCCGAAACGCGCATCCTTGGTGGTTCCCTTAAAGGAAAAGGTACCGAGACAGTTGATGTCGTACAGCTCGGCAAACTCATAGCCGTAGCCGAAGGTGCCGGAGGCGGGGATCACGGGATTATCGAGCTCGATCCCGCAGAGGTTCACGCTCAGCTTTCCCATAAGATCTCCTCCTTTCTCAGCACGGGGCCGTCCTTACAGATGCGTTTGTATCCGGTCACGGTCTTGCAGCTGCAGCCCATGCACGCGCCGAAGCCGCAGCCCATCCGCTCTTCAAAGCTGAACTGTCCTGAGGTCGCTGTCGCCTGATAGACCGCCTTGAGCATCGGCTCGGGGCCGCAGGTATAAAAGTAGCTGTATTCCTCAGGCAGCGCATCGGTGACAAAGCCCTTGACGCCGCGCGAGCCGTCGACCGTCGTGACGGTGACGTCACAGCCGATCGCCTTGAACGCCTCTTCGCCGAACACTTCTTCGGCGGTATTGAAGCCGAGAATCACGCTGACCTGTTTGCCCTGCGCCAAAAGGCGTTTTGCGAGCAGATACATCGGCGGTACGCCGACGCCGCCGCCGATCAACAGCGGTCGGTCTCCCGAAGCGCCCAGATCGTAGCCGTTGCCGAGCCCGGTCAATACCTGCAGCTGTTCGCCGACTGCCATCTCTGCCATCGCCGCGGTACCCTTGCCGACCACCTTGTAGATGATCGTGACCGCGTCGTCGCTCAGATCATAGACCGAGATCGGTCGGCGCAGGTAAAAGCCGTCCAAACGGATGTTGATAAACTCGCCGGGATTCTTGATAGCCGAGACGTCCCCCGCCAGCGTCATCCTGTAAACGTTTTTCGCTATTCTTTTGTTCTCAACGATAGAAAAAACAGAATCCTTCATAGTATCACCTTATCAAAGCCTCCCTTTCCTAAGGGAGGTGGCATGAAGTGCCGGAGGGTTTCCATATGATATATTGAGCTTTTGGCAACCCACAGTCGCTTTCGCGACAGCCCCTTTAGGATAGGGGGCCTGATTATCACGCGTCGATCGTCGAGATCGTCAGCGTAGTTTCTTCCAGTACATCCAGCAGCACGCGGACGGTGTCGAGCGAGGTAAAGGTCGTCACGCCGTTCTCCACCGCCGTCTGACGGATCGCGGTGCCGTCCTCATAATGGACGCCGGACAGGATCGCGCGCGTGTTGATCAGGTAGCTGACATAGCCCGCTCTAAGCGCGTCAAGCAGCTGGTTAGAGCCTTCGCTGAGCTTTCTCAGCGTCCTTGTCTTGATGCCGTGCTCACGCAGTACCTTTGCCGTCAGGTCGGTACCCTCGATGTTGAAGCCGAGGTTGTAGAACCGACGGATCAGCGGGATCGCTTCTTCCTTATCTTCATCGGCAAGCGTCACGATAACGGTGCCGTAATTCTGTACTTTGGTGCCTGCCGCGACGAGCGCCTTATACATCGCTCTTGACAGCGATTTGTCATAGCCGATCGCCTCGCCGGTAGACTTCATCTCCGGAGAGAGGTACGCGTCCAGACCCTTGATCTTCTGGAACGAGAATACCGGCACCTTGACATAGTATCTCTGCTTTTCTTCGGGATAGAGGCAGAAGATGCCCTGCTCTTTCAGGCTCTTGCCGAGGATGACCTCTGTCGCGATATCCGCGAGACTGTAGCCGGTAGACTTAGACAGGAACGGTACGGTTCTGCTCGATCTCGGGTTGACCTCGATGATGTAAACGTCGTCGTGTTCATCGACGATGAACTGGATATTGTACAAGCCGATGATGCCGATCGCTTTGCCGAGCTTTTTGGCGTACTGCAGGATGGTTCCCTTGACCTTATCGCTGATGGAGAAGGAGGGATAGACCGAGATAGAATCGCCGGAGTGGACGCCGGTTCTCTCGACCAGCTCCATGATACCGGGGACGAATACGTCTGCGCCGTCGCAGATCGCGTCGACCTCTACCTCCTTACCCATGATGTATTTATCGACCAGTACAGGCTTGTCCTCGTCGATCTCAACGGCTGTTTTGAGGTAGTGTCTGAGATCCTCTTCCTTACTGACAATCTGCATCGCTCTGCCGCCGAGCACGAAGGACGGACGAACCAGCACCGGATAGCCGATCTCCTCAGCCGCCTTCACGCCCGCTTCGATGGAAGTGACCGCATGACCTGCGGGCTGCGGAATGCCGAGCTCTTTGATGATCGCATTGAAGCTATCGCGGTTCTCAGCGCGTTCGATCGCCGCGCAGTCGGTGCCGATGATCTTCACGCCGCGCTCCATGAGAGGCT
>CACZAW010000214.1 GCA_902779225.1 uncultured Ruminococcus sp.
GCGTGCGTACTTTGCATCATCACCATCTTCTCGATCGGCTCGGTTGCAATGACCGGCGCCTCTGCCGCAGTTGCCGACAAAATGACAGTAGTCGAATACAACAGCAAAACTCTCCGCTACTCAGACGATTATTTCAGACATTCGTCGACACAATATGATTCGCACTTATCGACACTGTCCTGCATCATGACCCATTTCTCGATGCCGCTGGATAACCCGACCAGCAAAGATGACAACACTTGGTATCAGAATCAACCCGCAAGAATTCGCGGTTTCTTTAAGAGCATCGGCTTTAATGATTTTGAAACGAACAAGGATTATACATCAAGATCGTCATTCAGCACGATCGGAGTGGCGGCCGCAAACAGAAAGGTCGACGATTGCACCGTGATCGGCGTCGGCGTCCGTTCCGGCGGATACTTCCGCGAGTGGGCTAACAACGTTTACCTCGGCGACGGCTCGAAATCCGACTATATGCACGAGGGTTGGTACAACGCCGCAAAAAAGGCGCTCGCGTTCATCAACGAATATATCACCGCTAAAAATGAATTTCCCGTAGTCATCAAGGCAGACGGTCTGGCACTCGGTAAGGGTGTGATTATTGCCAAAAAACCTCACCGCCGGCCTGCTGGACAACATGATCGACAAGAACGAAAAGGTCTTACCCAACGGCGCAACTCTTGCGCACAACGATCTGTACGCCTACACCTTCGAGGCTCCGCAGGGCGCCAATTACAACTCCAAGAACGTCAAAAAGCCCGGAGACTCCATCTACAACAACATCTTCAACGTCGTCAACCCCAACGATCTGGTACCCAAGGTCGCAATGAGCCAATACGGCTTCACCAGATTCGGCACCGATAAGTTCATCACCACCGAGTTCTACGATCCCGCCAATTTTAAAGCCAACAGAAGTGTATTCAAAGCCATGTATGTCTCGGACAAAATGAACTGGAACAATTACAAAGCCGATACTTTCGAGATGTACGGAACCCCTCTCAAAAATTTCGCATCGCTGATCGCGAAGCTGACGGTATGCCTCCCGGCAGGCGTTACGGATACCGCTTTACAGATCAAAAACGGCAAAAACCCGATCCTTGAAAAAGATAATACAAAGGCAAACTATAACGCCAATATCGCGACCTATCTGCTGCTTGACGAGCTGATGAAGAATATCGGCAGCCGCGATACATATTGCAAGACTTATCAGAGCGGCATCAGCAACTTCCTGCTGGCAATGATGAACGACGTCAACGCGCTCAAGAAGGAAGAATTATACACGGTCCTCACCAAAGTTCTCCTGACCGCAGCCGCCTCTATGGTACCTGGCGCCAAAGACAAAATGACAGCCATCCTCAAAAAAGCCCTGCCCTCCGACGTAGACTCCGACGCGGTCATCAAAGCGATCACACCGCTTCTGGGCGCCGTCGCCAGCGTGTACTGGAATCGCCCCAACGAGCTGATCTCCGTCGGGCTCTATATCAAAGAGATCTTCCAGAATCACGAGACCGACGTCAACGTTGCCCACCTCGAAGCACAGGACAGCTATTACATCGACGCATACAACGCCAAGAACGGCGCCGCCCTGAAGCCTGTAGGCTTGAGAGATACCGCAGATTTCTGCAGAGTGACCTTCAAGGACTACAACGATATCGGGCTGTACAACAACAATGCTTCAAAGAGATTTGTCAGCGTCAAGGGAGCAAAGGGAGTAAAGAGCAAGGTCGAACAATGCGATAAGGGATTCGCAGTAGGCTATTACTCCTATGCGACTGAGGACGGTCTGGAGCTGTTCGTACCCGTCAATCAGAACTACACCCTGAACATGAAGGGCTATTCCCTCAAGCCGTATCACACCGTTTCCTACAGCGCGTTCTATCAGTCCTTCAGCCCGAACAGCGCGCATCGCGTCAGAGACAGCAGAGCCAACTTCTCCGACTGGTTCTGCGGCAACACCTCCTTCCGCCAGATCAAGCTCAATGCTAATTTCTGATAAATAGTCGTATCGTCCAAAAACACAACGGCAGCGCCCGGTTTTTCCAAGCGGAAGATCCGGGCGCTGCTGTTTCATATTATTTCATAATTTGCATATTATTTCTTCTATTTTTCGTTGACTTCACTCGCTCGAGTATAGTATGATATTTGTATGAGAACGCTGTCGATTTCAGGCGGCGTTTCGGAACATTGAAAACATCAGGGGGACAATATGGGTATATTCACCGACGGCGACAGATATTATTTTCATCAGGGAACAAGCTATGAGGTTTACAAGAAGATGGGCGCCCATCCGGCGGTCGAAAACGGCGTCAAGGGAACCCGCTTTATCGTATGGGCTCCGAACGCACGCGATGTGAGCGTCATCACAGACACGACCGGTTGGGAGAACGAGTATCACATGGAGCCGTCCTCCGACGGGATCTGGGAGGTATTCATCGAGGGCGTCTCGGCGGGAACCGCCTACAGATATGTGATCATGGGTCCCGACGGACTCAAACGCGAAAAAAGCGATCCGTACGCCTTCCGCTCTCAGCTTCGTCCCCTCAACGCATCCATCGTGTGGCCGCTTGACGGTTATCGCTGGGGCGACGGTGAATATCAGAGCCGCCGCGATAATTCAAAGGTGCTCGAAAAGCCGATGGCGATCTATGAGGTCCACCTCGGCTCCTGGAAAAAAGACTATCAAAATGACGAGGATACCGACGGCTTCCTCAGCTACCGCGCGCTCGCCGATCAGCTCTCCGAATATATCAATTATATGGGCTATACCCATGTTGAGCTGATGGGAATCTGCGAATATCCCTTCGACCCGTCGTGGGGATATCAGGTAACGGGGATGTACGCGCCGACGGCTCGTTACGGCACCCCCGATGATTTCAGATATATGGTCGACAAGTTCCATCGGAGCGGGATTTCCGTCATCCTCGACTGGGTCCCGGCACATTTTCCGAAGGACGACTTCGCCATGAGCAGCTTTGACGGTACCCCGCTGTACGAATCCGCCGACCCCCTGCGCGCCGAGTTTCCCATCTGGGGAACAAAGGCGTATGACCACGGCAAGCCCGAGGTACGCTCGTTCCTGATCTCGAGCGCCTTTTACTGGATCAACGAATTCCATATCGACGCGCTGCGCGTCGACGCGATCGAGGCGATGCTTTACGCGGATTTCAGCCGCAAGAATTACCGGCCGAACATCCACGGCGGACATATCAATCTCGAGAGCGAGGACTTTTTAAAGCAGCTCTGCAGCGAGGTCACCGGCAGGACCGGCGCGTATATCATCGCGGAGGATTCGTCCGTAGAGCAGGGCATCACCGAGGATATCCATAAAGGCGGACTGGGATTTACCTTCAAATGGAATCTCGGTTGGATGTACGATACCCTGTCGTATATGTCGCATGATTTCCACGATCGCCGCAACTATCACCATGTCCTCACCCACACCCCTGATTATGCTTA
>CACZAW010000215.1 GCA_902779225.1 uncultured Ruminococcus sp.
CTGAAAGCCGGGGAGACCTCGGAATAAGGCTGACTGCATTTTATATTCTGCTGAGCTTCCGGTTTGACACACTCTTTCATTGCTGTCCTTGCGGCAACCTTTCCGCCGTAAACCGCGCCAAAAAGCGAGTTGCCGCCCAAGCGGTTCGCGCCGTGATACTGACAGGCGCATTCGCCCGAGGCATACAGGTTTTGCGCCGAGGTGCGGTGCTCTGTATCGACCCAAATACCACCCATAAAATAGTGGATACCCGGCGATACGGGAACCGGCGTTTTCGATCTGATCAACGGTCAGCTTTTCGCTGCCCGACGGCGTAAAAATCATATTCGCGCCGTAGCTGCGGAACTGCTCGCCCATCTGACGCGGAACATCGTAATAAATGGTAACAAGACCCGATAGGATCGTTGCTCCGACAGCGATCGCGAGGAGAGCGACCAACATTCTTGACCGCCGCCTCAAAAGAGAGGCGGTGATCATTCGCATAAACATGGTTTGTTTTTTCATCACAACTCCCCCTTATCTTCCGTGCAGAACTTCCGCGGGGCGGAGTCTCAGTAACATTCTGATGGCGGGAATACTGCCGGCGAGCGTGACGATCACGATAAGCACCGCGACGATCGGAATGACCATCGGCTTCATCTCGATGGATGCGTTGAAAACCGTCTGTCCGATAATTTGCGCAAAGCCGTAACCCATGAAGTAACCGGCAACGCCGCCGACGATCGCGGTGATGATGATCTCCGTGAGCACGATTCCCGAGATGCGGTAATCGCGCGCACCGATCGCTTTCAGCAGACCTATTTCGTTACTGCGCTCCATCACGCTCGCGGTCACGAGGTTGGATATCCCGAGCGCCGAACCAAACAGGCTGAGAATGGTGATCAGTATCATCAACAGCTGCGTTTTGTCGAGAATATTGCCCTCGCTCTCGGCAACCTGCCTGACGGGAGAAGCAACGGAATCGGGGATCGCCTCCTGGATCTGATAGCAGATGGAGCTGACGTATGCCGTGCAGTACCATGTTTTGTAGTCCGCGGGAGAAAGTGATGACGGACCCTTTGTCGCCGCCTTTTTCGCAAGCTCGTTATCGGGAGTCGTCAGCGCGCTTACCTCAATGCTGTCAATTTTTTCACGGCTGTTTCCCAGTTCCTGAGCGATCGGCAGCGCAGTAAAAATCTGCTCGTCCTCATCGCCGCCCGAATCGTAAACGCCGGCAACAGAAAGCGTTTTTTCTCCGTCCGCGTTTTTGACACGAATGGTATCTCCTGCTGAAACGCCCAATCTGTCGGCAAGAACCGTGCCGACCATCGCGCCGTTAGCTGTGCCGTCCTTCTGCTCGTCAAGCCACTGACCGTTCTTGATGTCCCACCAAGACCGCAGGCTGTGGATCCCGGCGTCAAGCTCCTCTCCGGTGTTGAGCGCCAGGTGATGGTTGAACCAGGTGCCTGTCAGCTTAACGGAATCTCCGTTATCAAGCGTGACGGTCGTGTTGACAAACGGCGTGAAATCCAAAATATTGAAGCCCCAGAATATCGTTTTGATTTTTCCGAGGTCGTCCTCGTTGAGGTGCGCGGCAGCAGCTTCCTCTTGTCCGTCAAGAGAATAGAGGTCGCTTAAAACCGAGTTTTCCTTTGGGACTACCGTGATGTTCGCGCCGTACGCCTTTAGCTCCCGGTTGACCTTATCTCCCACGTCGAGCATGATGTTGAGCATTGCCCAGCTTGAATTTGATAAACGCGTACAGCATACCAATTACGATCGCCGGTATCATCAGGTCTGCTGTCAGTTGTTCAAGATATTTAAGCATAATGACTCCTTTCGCCCTGCTCTTTTTGAGAGTTTAATTCTTATGAAGAAAATAAAAACTAAACTCTCAAAAAGGGTTTTTGGCAGCCCCCGAAAGCCGGGAGCTGCCTGAGAAAAAGTGATTAACGGATCAAACCTTAACGGGACCGGTGTACTCCCAGGTCTTGGTAACGGAAAGAGGTTCGCCGTTCTTGAAGTAATCGTCAAAGGTGCCGCCGGGGCCGGTCAGCGCGTCGGAGTGGATGAGGTAATCGTTGTCAGCCGGGCTGTGGATAGTGATGGTCAGCTCGTAGGTGCCCGCGTCGGGAAGCTTGATGTTCGCGCCGTAGTGCGGGCCATCGCTTGCGCTCATCGGCATGAAAGTACCTTCAACAGCTACGTTTCCGTCAGCATCCTTTACAGCATAGTCAACAGTCAGATACGGGAACCAGTCTCCGACACCAATACCGAAGCAGTTCTCGTTAGCAGAGATATCCGCTTCAATATGCATGTTTGCCTCTTCCACGGACAGACCGGCCTGATCCGCCGGCTCCATCTGTACGGGCTGGAAATATACTGCTGCCACATGGATTCCGGACTCAGTCTCAACGCCTTCTTCATTCGTGAATGCGAAGCCCTCGATAATGATATCCTGCTCCTCACCGATCGGAGTCTCTTCGAAACCAGCTTCTTCCGCCATTACCGGAACCGCGGACAGAACCATCATGGAAGCAAGAGCCATAGCCACTAATTTCTTCATGTCAATCCTCCTTGAATGTACTTTATTGATCTATATCCAAAGAATCCGGCCGGCGCGGGACAGGCCGTTTCTTCCAGATACCGTCTCCGGGTCCGGGATGATGTCCACGGACTGACCTGTGTCATTTACCCTTCTGCCTGCGCTGCGGCATTCCTGGCATTGATCACATCGATTTTGCCCTTATAATGAGCCGCCACAAAGGTAGCAATCAGAATCGCGATCAGAATCAGCTGCGGGATCACCATCTCAGCGTACGGATAGATGCCCAGCACATCGGTTACACTGTTTTCATCCGGCATCCAGGGAATCCTTGTGACATCCAGCACGCCGCCTTCCGCCAGTTCCT
>CACZAW010000216.1 GCA_902779225.1 uncultured Ruminococcus sp.
TCCTTAGCCTTGTCGCCGAGATCCTCAGTGATGTAGATATCGCCGGTGGTGGAAAGCTGTACGCCTACCTTATAGGTCGCACCGTCAGCGAGGATATCGTCGATGGACTTGATCGCGCTGTCTACGGGAACGATGATGGACTGAACGCCGGTAGCGTAGGAAGAAGAGAAGTCAACGGACTTCAGTCTTTCCTCCTTTACGGTCATGCCTGCCATACCCATATCGTACTTACCGGTCTGAACGCCGGTGATGATGGAATCAAATTCGATGTCCTTGATCTCGAGCGTCATGCCGAGCTTATCAGCGATCGCCTGCGCAACCTCTGCGTCGATGCCGACGATCTTGTCGCCGTCATAATACTCATAGGGCGGGAAGTAAGCATTGGTCGCCATTGTCAGAACTTCTTTTTCCTCTGTCTTGGCAGCAGCCTCGTCGGAAGTCGCCTTGGTGTCTTCCTTCTTGTTGCCGCAGCCTGCCAGCACTGCGCCGACCATCAGGAGAGCCAGTACTAAAGCAAGAATTCTTTTCATATCATTTTACCTCTTTTCGTGTTTTCAGTCGTGCGACTTTTACTAATATACACCATCCGCAATAATTATTCAAGCGTAATCGTGCATATTTATTGGTTTTCATGATTATCCACAACTCGTTGAATCCGCCGCACAGCATTTATAGGCATTATCACTGTTGAGATTGTCGGACAGCGAGCTGCTAATGATATTTCCGGCGAACCGAAGCCGATCCGTCTGTCACAGCCGCCCGATCCGGTTTGTATGTGTATGCATAATATTCGTTTATTGCAAAATAAATATGCATCAGAATGAAGTGATAAAGTTTTTGAGTCTTTCGGACTCGGGATGATCGAGGATAGAGGGCGGCCCCTGCTCGGCGATCACGCCCTGATCCATAAAGATGATCTTGTTGGATACATCATGCGCAAAGGTCATCTCATGGGTGACGACGATCATCGTCATATGCTTATCCGCGAGCGACTTGATGACCTTCAGCACCTCCCCCGTCAGCTCGGGGTCGAGCGCAGAGGTCGGCTCGTCAAAGCAGAGGATCTCCGGCTTCAACGCCAGTGCGCGGGCGATAGCCACACGCTGCTGCTGACCGCCCGACAGCTCGCAGGGATAATTATTGACCTTCAAGCCGACGCTTTCGATCAGCTCCAGCGCGGTCTCGGTGATCTCCGCATTCGTGCCTTTTTTCAGCAGCTTCGGCGCAAGGGTCACGTTATCCAGTACATTGTACTGCGGGAACAGGTTGAAGTTCTGGAACACCAGTCCGAAGTGCAGACGCTTTTGCCTGAGCGCCTCCTCGGTCTGGCGCTTGGTGATCTCGCCGTCGAAGATCACTTCGCCGTTGACGATGATCTGTCCCTGATCTGCAAACTCCAGAGAATTCAGACAGCGCAGCAGGGTCGTTTTTCCCGAACCGGACGAGCCGATGATCGAGACGACCTCGCCTTTTTCCAGGGTAAAGTCGATGCCTTTAAGAACCTCGTTTTTGCCAAAGCGCTTATGAATATTCTTAACTTCCAATACAGCCATGACAAAACCTCCTATACCTTAAAGTAGCTGAGCTTCTTCTCTACCCAACCGAACAACAATGTGAGCAGTCCGGAGAACGCGAGATAATAGATGCCCGTTGAGAACAGCGGCCAAATGATACCGTGGATACCGTGAGAACTCTTCATGAACGCCTGACCCGCCCAGATGATCTCCTGCATCGCGATGATACGCGCAAGAGAGGTATCCTTGACGAGGGTGATGATCTCGTTGGACATCGGCGGTACGATGCGCTTGACCATCTGCATCAGCGTGACCTTGAAGAAGATCTGACTCTTGGAAAGTCCCAGCACCTGACCTGCCTCATGCTGTCCGATCGGCACGCCCTGGATGCCGCCGCGGAAGATCTCGGAGAAGTAGCAGGCGTAATTCAGGATAAATGCGACAGCCGACGCCCAGAAGCGCCCCGACTCGTCGCCGCCCCAGATATTATTGCCGAACAGCATACCGGGCATATAGAAAATGATCAGCAGCTGGAGCATCAGAGGCGATCCGCGAACGATCCACACGATCACGCGTACCGGGCCGGACAGCGGTTTGAATTTGCTCATTGAGCCGAAGGAAATGATCAAGCCGAGCGGAATCGCGCCCAGCAGGGTGACCGCAAACAGACCCAGTGTCTGCATAAAGCCTTCGTTCAGCGCGCTGAAAACGATTTTGAAATTCGCTTTGCCCGCATTTTTGCCGTCATTGAACAGCGCGAGCACCTTCAAATCCGACTTCGGAGCGATGCGGATGACCTCGTTATTGATATTGCCGGCGATGATCTCATAATCGCCCTCGATCATCCACATAAAGAAGCTCTCGTCGCCTCCGCTCGCGTTGAGCTGTACGCCCTCGATACCCTTGTTATTGCTGTATTCCTTTGCCGCCGACTCACCGGAGCCGTCAGCGCCGACAGATACCGTATAGCCGCCGATATCCAGTGTCGCGTCGTCAGCCATGCTGTAGTCATAGCCCGTAAAATACACCAGATATACGAATACGCCCAGAGCGATGATCACTGCGGCAGCGCCGATTGTAATCCATATCCTTTTCTTCATAAACAACCTCAAAACAACACGAAAGGCTCCCAAGAAACTTGGGAGCGTTTCGCTATTTCAATATGAATATCTTATTTGATCAGCGCAGCCTGGATCTTGTAGAGTTCAGCGATCTCATCAACGGTACCGTCCTCGGTCGCCTTCTTGAAGAATTCGTTGAACTTTTCGGTGATGTCGGAGCCCTGACGGAAGCCTACGCCGTACTCCTCGGAGTTGAGCTTAACGGTATAGGTGAGCTGCTCATAACCGGTGCCCGCACCGATCATAGCGTTAGCCATCAGCGCGTCGATGATCGCAGCGTCGGCGGTGCCTGCGGCAACCTCCATCAGCGCGGTAGCCTGATCCTTGACCTCGGTGTAAAGGAAGCCGTTGGCGTCAGCCTGCTCCTGACCGGCAGAACCGGACTCTACGGCAAAGTTCAGCTTTTTGCACGCATCTGCTGTCTGATACTGATCGGCAACGTCAGCGTTAACGACAACGACCTGCGCGTTGTTGCAGTAAGGAACAGAGGTGGACATAGCCGCCTTGACGTCGTCTGTCAGAGTCATGCCGTTCCAGACACAGTCGATGTTCTTGTTGTTGAGCTCAAGGATCTTGTTGTCCCAGTCGATCTCAACAAACTGTACGTTTACGCCGAGATACTCGGCAAAAGCCTTAGCCATATCAGCGTCAAAGCCGACCCATTCGCCGGAAGCGTCCTTGGAATCCATCGGAGCAAAATCCGTAACGCCTACAAGGAGCGTGCCCTTACCAGTGACATATGCGAGATCGTCGGCAGCATCAACGCCCTTGGTCTCTTCGGCTTTTGTTTCCTCTACCTTAGCAGTTTCATCGGAAGTAGCCTTTTTATCAGACTCGTCCTTTTTGTTGCCGCAGCCGGCGAGTACGGCTCCTACCATCAGGAGCGCGAGCATTAAAGCGATAATTCTCTTCATTTCATTTCCTCCAGAAAAATAAAATCGAACATATCGTGCCGAAATATCGACACGACAACGCTATTTATTTTATCGAATTAGCGCGCTAAAGTCAATATGTATATTGCACAAAGAAAGCGTTATGTGCAGAAAAACCATGTACCAATCCGCTACTTTGCCCTATCGTTGCACATACGTCACATCGCAGCGGGTACTTTTATACGCTTTTTCAGGGCGGAACAGCAGGCTTTGAACCGGGACAAACTCATCTGCTTGCTCGATAAAACGGGCATGACCGTTCCTTTATTGCAAAAAACAAAAAGCGGTGACCGAAGTCACCGCTGATGATTCAAATATTCAGATCATTCCTTGATCTTTTTGTAAGCAACGATACCGCCGATCATAGCAAGACCCATCAAA
>CACZAW010000217.1 GCA_902779225.1 uncultured Ruminococcus sp.
TTACGGCTACGGAAACAACGACTGGTCGTCCTGCCGCATCATGGCGGAAAAATACGGGATGAAATATACCTCCTACGCCGCCTGCGGCGCTACGTTCGGTATCTGCAGCAACGACCGCAGACATATCCCCGACCGCATCACAGCGGCTGGTGAAAAGGGCTGCAAGGCGGATGTGATCTTCCTCAACGGCGGCACCAACGATATCTCGCTGATCCGCAAGGGACTGACGCCCGACGTCTTTGATCCCGCTGCGCCTAAGGAAAGCACCTTCTCGATCGGCTTCGAATACTCCATGATGCTGATCCGCTACTATTGGGGCAACGTCCCCGTGATCTACACCCGCGCGCATCAAATGGTCATCACCAAGGAAGAGCTCGGTCGTCAGATAGGCGATTACAGCCTGCGCATCGCGCGCAAATACAACGCCTATGCGGTCGACGTCTTTACAAATACCGATCTGGATACCGAAAATGAAGCGATGAAAAAACGCTACACCATGTACCGCACCGATCTCGGTACCTGCGACGGCATCCATCCGAATCTTCTTGGCTACACCGTTTATTACCTGCCTCCTCAAGCCGAGATGCTCGCATCCATCCCGTTCTCATAAATCGATCCGACGCTGCCTTCGCCCTCAGAAGGCGGCGTTTTTCGTTTCGGAAAATCGCATTTTCTTTCCATCATTCTCCATCCGCAATATTCCGTCAAAACTCCTGCAAAAACCGGATATTTTTGCAAGAATAATATAGACAAATATTCGGTTTTATGGTATAGTATAACTGTATGTATTATATGAATTTTTCGCTACAATTCATGTACATAATTAATCCTAAAGGAGGAAGTAAGATGCAAAAGAAAATCAGCAGCCTGCCCTTTCAGGGAACCCCTGAACAGGAAGCTAAGCTGAAGGAAATCATCGAGCAGTACAAAGATGATCCCGGCGCAGTGATGCCCGTCCTTCAGGAGGCTCAGGAGATCTACGGCTATCTGCCGCTGGAGGTCCAGATCATGATAGCCGACGGTCTTAATGTACCTCTCGACGAGGTGTACGGCGTAGCCACCTTCTACAGCCAGTTCGCTCTCACCCCTAAGGGCAAGTACCACATCAGCGTATGCTTGGGCACCGCCTGCTATGTCAAGGGCAGCGGCGACGTGCTCAACAAGCTCAGCGAAGAGCTCGGTATCGAAGCGGAAGAATGCACGCCTGATACAAAGTTCTCTCTGACAGCTTGCCGCTGCATCGGCGCGTGCGGCTTGGCTCCCGTTATTACCGTCAACGATGATGTTTACGGCAGACTGACCGCCGACGAGATCCCCGGCATCCTGAAAAAGTATAAGGAAGCATAATGAGAGAGCTATCCCTTAACGTCATGGACGTGGCGCAGAATTCCGTCAGAGCGAAAGCAAGCCTGGTGAAAATCGAGGTCTCTGAAAGCGACCGCAACGACAATCTCACCATTGCGATCTCAGACAACGGCTGCGGCATGACCGACGAACAGGTACAGCAAGTCATCGATCCATTTTTCACCACACGCACCACGCGTAAGGTCGGCTTAGGCGTTCCGCTGTTCAAGCTCAGCGCCGAACAGACCGGCGGCTCCTTTGACATCCGATCAAAGGTCGGCGAGGGTACCGTTACCACCGCCTCTTATGTCAAATCCTCGGTGGATATGACGCCGCTGGGCGATATCAACGACACCGTAAAGATATTGATCCAATGTAATCCCGATATTGATTTTGTCTTTACGCACTCTACCGACACAGGCAGCTTCACCCTCGACACAAGAGAGCTTCGCGAGGTTCTCGAGGGCGTCAGCCTCGACACGCCGGACGTGCTGGAATGGATCGCACAATTCTTAGAAGAAAATACCCAAAACATATATGGAGGTGCAGAAAAATGAAATCATTAGCTGAATTGCAAGCTATCAGGGACAGAGCCAAGGCGCAGATCGATCTCAGAAAAGAGAATCCCAACGCCGCGAGAGTGCTGGTCGGTATGGCTACCTGCGGCATCGCTGCCGGCGCGCGTCCCGTTCTCAACGCATTTACCGAAGAAATCGCAAAGCGCGGTCTGACACAGGACGTAACCGTCACACAGACAGGCTGCATCGGTATCTGCCAGTATGAGCCGGTCGTCGAAGTCGAAGTTCCCGGCGAAGAAAAGGTCACCTATGTCAAGGTGGCTCCCGAAATGGTTGCCCGTATCGTCAACGATCACCTTGTCAACCACAACGTTGTCACCGAGTATACCATCGGCGCTATCAAATAAGGAGGTCAATGAATGTATCGTTCTAATGTGCTTGTTTGCGGCGGTACCGGTTGTACCTCGTCACACAGCTTGCTGATCGCCGAAAAGCTCAAGGAAGAGATTGCAGCAAAGGGTCTTGAAAAAGAAGTCAACGTCATCACCACCGGCTGCTTCGGTCTTTGCGCTCTCGGCCCGATCATGGTCGTATATCCCGAAGGCTCCTTCTATTCCATGGTCAAGCTCGAGGATGTTCCCGAGATCGTCGAGGAGCATCTCAACAAGGGTCGTATCGTCACCCGTCTTCTGTATCAGGAGACCGTCGAAGACGACACCATCAAATCTCTGAACAAAACCGCTTTCTATGAGAAGCAGGAGCGCGTCGCGCTGAGAAACTGCGGCGTGATCGATCCCGAAAAGATCGACGATTATATCGCCAACGACGGTTATGCCGCTCTCGGTAAGGTTCTCACCGAAATGACCCCCGAAGAGGTCATCCAGACCATGCTCGACTCCGGTCTGCGCGGCCGCGGCGGCGCGGGCTTCCCCACCGGTCTCAAGTGGAAATTTGCCGCCG
>CACZAW010000218.1 GCA_902779225.1 uncultured Ruminococcus sp.
CAGACGGATGTATCAGGGTCAGACTCCCCAGAGCTTTAAGGCAAAGCTGCTGCGCGATACCTATATGAGCCTGACAGAGGACGAAAAAGCTATCCTTACCGACGCGGCAAAGATCCTCGTCATCAAGGGCATGAAGGTCAGCCTTGTACAGGGCGAGACCTTCAACATCAAGATCACCTATCCCTACGATCTGAAGATCGCGCGTTCGTTATTAGAGGAAGAAGAGCATGATTAATACCGTCTATCGCCTGCGATCTCCGCGGCGGTTCGAGATCGCTTTTGAGGATCTCGATCTCAACGCCGGCGTGATCGTACGGCCGACCCACCTCTCGATCTGCAACGCCGACCAGCGGTACTATCAGGGCACGCGCGATATCCGCGTTTTGAAAGAAAAGCTGCCGATGGCGCTGATCCACGAAGGGATCGGACAGGTTGTATATGATGCAGGGGGTACGTTCAAGCCCGGCGACAGGGTCGTCATGGTACCCAACATCCCCTGTGAGGACGATCCCTATATTGCCGAAAACTACCTGCGTTCCTCCAAATTCTGCGGCAGCTCCGCAGACGGATTTTTGCAGGAATATATCTGCATTGAGCCGGAACGACTCGTCCTGCTCCCCGAGGGGCTCGACCCGGACGTCGCGGCGTTCACCGAGCTGGTTTCGGTCAGCGTACACGCCGTGACCCGCTTTGAGTCGATCGCACATGATCGCCGCGATACAATCGGCGTGTGGGGCGACGGCAATCTCGCCTTTATCACCTCACTGCTGCTCAAAAAGATGCTGCCGGACAGCCGCATCCTGGTTTTCGGCATCAGCCGTGAGAAGCTCAGTGACTTTTCCTTTGCCGACGGCGCCTATCTGACAACCGACATTCCCTCAGACCTGCTCCTTGATCACGCTTTTGAATGCGTCGGCGGCAACGGCTCGCCTATCGCCATTGAGCAGATCATCGACCTGATCCGTCCGGAGGGGACCATCTCCATCCTCGGCGTCAGCGAATACCCCGTGCCGGTCAACACCCGCATGATCCTCGAAAAGGGGCTGCGCCTCTTCGGTACCAGCCGCTCGGGCAAAGCGGATTTTCACCGCACGGTACAGCTCTACCGCGACTGGCCGGAGATCCCGATGTACTTAAGCCGTCTTGTCGGCGCCGCTGTAGAGATCAACGCCTATCCCGATATCAAAACAGCGTTTGAGACCGACGCCAAAAAAGCGTTCGGCAAAACCATCCTTCATTGGAATATTTAGCTAAAACAGCTCCCGATCCGCAGCGTTCCGGGAGCTTTTCTTTCACAAATGAGATATTTTTGTTACCGAAATGTGGTTTGATATGTCCTCTTCGATATGATAAAATAAGGTGAAATATTATTATCTTTGATTGTCAATCTATCAGGAGATGATGCTATGAAAAAGCATACTGCGATCCTTTTGATCCTTATGCTGATCCTCACGGCGATCCCCTTTGCAACAACCGCTGCCGCACAGGACAGCTCCGAGGTCACCGTCACCGTGGATGGCGTCGACCACACGGCGCACATCGGCGACACCGTATTCTATACCTACTACCTCGACCTGGCAGGCGTCGATATGGGCGAGGGCGCAAAAGAAAACCGCATCACCGAATTTGAAGGAGCCGTCTATTATTCCAAGGATGGGCTGGAGCTGCTGACGGAGCTGGAAAGCGACGAGGGATTCCCGCCTCTGCCGAAATTAGGCGCGAGCAATATCGTCGTATCAAACGATTCGCCCGATGCGCTTCGCTACAACGGTTTCAGCATCAACGGCTATCCGTTTCGGGAGAAAAAGGTTTTCCTGCAGCTTGAGTTCCTCGTAACCGGCGGGGATGATCTGTATATCGAGAACCATTTGATCAATCTCGGCTCCGGCAACGTCAAGCTGATCTACAACAATCAGGTTTTCGTCGTGCCGAATACCTCTACCGATACTGCTGTGATGTATATATCTAAGCTGATCGGCGATGTTGATATGGATGACATCGTCACCATAAACGACGCATCGTTTATCCAATGCTGGGCGGCAGGCGCCAAAACGCTCTGCGATCAGGCGATCCTTAACGGAGACTTTGATCACAGCGGAGAGACGAATATCCTCGACGTCACCGCGATCCAACGGATGATCGCCGGGATGGATTATCCGATAACTCAATAAACACTATGAAAGCCCGAACGACCGGTTCGGGCTTTTCTTGTGCAAATATCACAGAATATTCAATTGAATTTTGGATTGTAGATCGCGTGTCCATATGATACAATAGAATAGAGGTTACAAAATCTTAACTTTTTATGGGAGTCGATAATATGAAACGGTTTTTCGCGATTATCCTTACCCTTGCACTGATCCTGACGACGATACCCCTTGCACTGAATGCGGCTGCTGCCGATGAAACTGCGGTAACTGTTTCCGTCGACGGCGTCGATCACACTGCGCATATCGGCGACGTGATCCTTTATACCTATTATTTTGATTTTTCACAGCTCGATATCGGTGAAGGCTCAAAGCCGAATCGCATCACCGAATTTGAAGGCGGAGTTTTTTATCAGAAAAGCGGTTTGAAGCTGCTGACCCCTCTTGAGGATGAAGAGGGCGATCATCCTGTCATCCCAAAGCTGAGCGGCAACATCGTCGTATCCGACGACTCCCCCGACGCGCTGCGCTATAACGGATACAGCATCAACGGCTTTTCTTTCAAACAGAAAAAAATCTTTTTGCGGGTTGAATTTGAGATTACCGGCAGTGAGGATCT
>CACZAW010000219.1 GCA_902779225.1 uncultured Ruminococcus sp.
TCCGAACGAGCCGAAACACCGACATATAAATATATCAGAAAGATCAGCGCGGCAATCGCCAGAATGAACAAAACGGCAATGAAGATCTCGGTTGTCGAATATGTCTTGTTGATATCCGGAATGATGCTGAGAACGGATATTGCCAGCTTGATCAGCATCCACGCTCCGAAAAAGATGATACCGGTTCCGAGCGTGAACAGATTGATTTCTTTTTTGCGTATTTTTGCATCCATAAGTATTTCTCCGTTTATGTTGGGTGAATGGCTTCCATAAATATATTATAGTCGATTCTTTTCGACAACACAAGACCTATGTATATTTTACTTGAAAAATAAATCATGCTTATGCTATAATAGGCGATAGAAAGCAGCTATGCTTTATTATCATTATTTCTAAGGAGTGAAAACATGAAATTCCCCAATGCGGCAAAAGGCGTTAAAAAGCTCTTTAGCGCAGAAATTCTTTACTTATTATCCGTCATTTTGATCGGCGTCGTCTCCGTAATCACAGTGATCATCAATAATAAAATGACCAATGTGTCGAATGCAGTGGCGGTTCTTATCTTAGTCGGATTTATTGCAGGCGGCGTCTTGGCGGTGATCGCGTTTATTTTGCAGATCGTCGGTCTGGTCCAGGCTTCGCGCGACGAGCGGGCTTTTAAAGGCGTCATCTTATTAACGGTATTCGGAATCATCGTTTCCGTTATCGGAGCATTCTTCTCGAAAGACAGCTTTATCAATTCGCTCTCCACTACGATCAACTCGGTCGTTTCGGTGATCTCGATCATTCTGATCATCCTGGGCATCGGTAATATGTCGCTCCAGCTGGAAAGACAAGACATGATCGAAAGAGGCGGCAGGATCATCCGCATCATCGTTTGGCTTGCGATCATCTCTATCATCATGAACCTGATTTCTATCTTCCTGCCGCAGAATATTGATGACGCAAGTGATCTTGCCAAGGTGATCATCCTTTCGCTGACCGTTATCGCGTTGATGCTGAATATCGCCGAGTATGTTCTGTATCTTTCCTTCTTGAGCAAAACAAAGAAGATGCTGAACGCATAAACGATTATTTTACCGGAGAAAGCTGCCGCAGCGATACGGCAGCTTTTTTGCGCGATTTATTAAACTGGACAAATTGCCGAAAAGAGCTGCGATAAATTGACTTTTTCAGCCTTATATAGTATGATATAAAAGGTTATGTAGATTAATTTCTTTAAAACTATTATATGACATATTTTAATACGGAAAGGTGAAGATTATGGAAAAATTAGCAATCAGAGGCGGTTATCCCGTACGCGGAGGCAAATTATATTACGGTCGTCAGTGGATCGACGAAGATGACATCGAGGCAGTCGTCGACGTACTCAGAAGCGACTATATCACCTGCGGTCCCAAGGTCGATGAAATGGAACACACTTTGGAGGCGTATACAGGCGCCCAGTACGCCGTAGCGGTATCTAACGGTACGGCGGCGCTTCACTGCGCTTGTCTTGCCGCAGGCATCAAAGAGGGCGACGAAGTCATCACCACCTGCCTGACCTTTGCCGCCAGCGCGAACTGCGCGATCTACTGCGGCGCCAGACCGGTCTTTGCCGATATTGATCCCGAAACCTATAATATCGATCCCAAAAGTATCAGGGAGAAGATCACCGATAAAACCAAAGCGATCGTTGCTGTTGACTTTACCGGTCAGGCAGTCAAGAACAAGGAGATCAGAGAGATCTGCGACGAGTTCGGTCTTGTGTTTATCGAGGACGCCGCGCATGCCATCGGCACCAAATATGACGGTAAGCAGGTCGGCAGCCTTGCCGATATGACCTGCTTTAGCTTCCATCCGGTCAAAACGATCACCGGCGGTGAAGGCGGCGCTGTTCTGACAAATAACGAAAATTATTATCAGGCGCTGAAATTAGTCAGAACGCACGGCATCACCCATGACGCCGGCTTGATGGAGGGCGCGCCTCACGAAGGCCCGTGGTATTATGAACAGGTCAGATTGGGCTATAACTATCGCTTGACCGATTTCCAGGCAGCGCTGATCGTCAGCCAGATGAACAAGCTCGACAGCTTTGTACAGCGCAGAAAAGAGATCGTTGCGATGTATGATAAGGCGTTCGAAAAGCTGCCGGAGATCATCGTTCAGAAAGAGATCCCGGAGTCCGATACCTGCCGTCATCTGTATATCATCCGTCTTGATCTGGATAAGCTCAACTGCACGCGCAGAGAATTCTTTGATGCGATGAGCGCCGAAAACGTCCAGTGTCAGATCCATTATGTACCTGTCTACTGGTTCCCGTTCTATGAGCATCTGGGTTATGAAAAAGGACTTTGCCCGAATGCCGAAGCGGTTTACAAGGGCATCATGAGCATTCCGCTTTATCCCAAGATGACCAATAAGGACGCCAGAGACGTTATCCACGCCGTTAAGAAGGTTGTAGAGAACTACAGGAAGAAATAAAATGAAAAGCATTGCGATCATTACCGCCAGAGGCGGTTCAAAACGGATCCCGAAAAAGAATATCAGAGAATTCTGCGGTAAGCCGATCATCGCCTACAGTATCGAGGCGGCTTTGAACAGCGGCGCTTTTGATACGGTCATGGTCTCGACCGACAGTGAAGAGATCGCCCGCATCGCAAAGGAATACGGCGCCGAGGTTCCTTTCTTGAGAAGTGAAAAAACCGCCAACGATTTTGCGACTTCCGCCGACGTCATCGACGAGGTTCTGGAGAGATACAGAGAGATGGGGAAGGAGTTCGCGAACGGCTGAAGGACGCCATGGAGCTGCTGGATAAAAACGACGTCGACGGCGTCATCACGATCGTCCAGTTCAGCTTTCCTCCGCAAAGATCCTTTGTCCTGCGTGACGGGATGGTGACCTACCTGTATCCGGAATGCGCCATGAAGCGCAGTCAGGATCTGGAGCCGCAGTACCACGATTGCGGTCAGTTCTATGTATGCAGGGTCGATTCCTATATGAAACATCACACGCTGGTGATGCCCAAGACGATGCCGGTCGTCGTTCCCGAGGAACAGGTTCAGGACATCGATACCTTTTCCGATTGGCATTTGGCTGAGATCAAGTATAAAGTATTAAATAACTTGGAGTGATTGGATGTATCACTTGTTTGAAAAAATCAATGCGGGTCAGGTTTATATCATCGCTGAAATGAGCGCAAATCACGGCGGCGATATCGAAAACGCCTTGGAGATCGTTCGTCAGGCGGCTGCCGCCGGCGCCGATTGTGTCAAGATCCAGACCTATACCGCAGATACCATCACGATCAACTGTGATAACGCGTATTTCAAGATCCACGGCGGTCTCTGGGACGGCTATAACCTTTATGAGCTGTATCAGGACGCCTTTACACCTTGGGAGTGGCAAAAGCGCATCAAGGAGGAGTGCGACCGGTGCGGCGTTGATTTTCTTTCGACGCCCTTTGACAGCACTTCTGTCGATTTCCTCGAGGAGATCGGATGCGAGGCGTACAAAATCGCCAGTTTTGAGCTGGTGGATATCCCTCTCATTGAATATGCCGCCGCAAAAGGCAAGCCGATGATCATTTCTACCGGAATGGGCAGCCCCGATGAGATCGGCGAGGCTGTCGAAGCGTGCAAAAGAGTCGGAAACGATCGGATCGTCCTCTTGAAATGCACCAGCGAATACCCGGCAGTCTGGTCGGATATGCATCTGGGCAACATTCCCGATATGCGCGAGAGATTCGGTGTGCCGGTCGGTATTTCGGATCACAGCCCCGGCAGTCTCGGCCCCGTTGTCGGCGTGACGCTGGGCGCTTGCGTGGTTGAAAAGCACGTTCGACTGGATTCTGTCGACAGCGCCGACAGCGCGTTCAGCATGAGCATGGCAGAATTTGCCAAAATGGTCGAGGACGTAAGGAACGCCGGCTTGATCGCACAGGGTCCCGACTATCGCTTGACCGACGGTGAGAAAGCGTCGTTGAAATTCAGACGCAGCTTGTTCGCGGTCAAGCCGATCAAAAAAGGGGAGAGGTTCACCGCGGAAAACGTTCGCAGCATTCGTCCGAGTGATGGTCTGCACACGCGTTATTACAAGGATCTCATCGGCAAAACCGCTGCCTGTGACATTCCTTTCGGCGAGCCCATGACCCTCGATATGATCGAAAAGGAGTAATCCA
>CACZAW010000220.1 GCA_902779225.1 uncultured Ruminococcus sp.
TTTTTACGTCGAACACGCCGTAGCCGAGGCTGAACGGCGAGCTGTTCGTATTGGCGCGCAGGAATTTGTTGCCGAAGGCGGCATACTGATATTGGATATTGCCGTTCGCCGACAGATCGTACAAGCCGCCGCGGATCAGGATCCACTCGGGATCCTTCGCGGGATACTGACCGATCTGCTCAAAGAAATAGCGGTCGGATCGGTGGACGTTCTGTACCAGCTCCATATCCTCCAACAGCATACGGAACTTGGCTTCCACGCCGACGTCCTTTGCCCCCGCCGATACGATCGGCAGACAGGACAGCATAAGTATCGCGCATAACAGAAAGGCTAACATTCGTTTCATGGTTTTCGCTCCTTTCATTCAATACAGTTCAGCGATATTTACAGCTCATATCTTGATCTCGACTTGAGGCATCATACAAATGTCGTATATCTTGCCGATGCGGTCCTTCGGCACCTTTGCCGCGGCAAAGGAGTAGAACAGGAGCTGCGAGGCGTCCGGATCGGGGCTGTAGTCCTCGGGGATATAGTGGTTAAAACGAACAAACATATTGGGATATCCGAAGTTGCTGTCTATACGAATGTCCTTAAAGTCAATGGCTTCTACTTCGGTATCAAAGAAGCCTGCGCCGACGATCATCACGTTTTCTTCAAAAAATCTATCGTCGATCTCTTTGCGAAGCCCCATCTCGTTCAGATCATGAATCGTTTCATAGTCGGCGTATTGGTTGATATTTTCAAAGTATTCTTCGCTGAAATACCTGTTGAACTGAGCCATGTTGGTGATGACCGCAACGCGGTAGGGCTGATTCAGAAAAGCCTCAACGTCGCCGGATCTCAAACGATCCCGGTCGAATTCCTTGGTACAAGTCGACAGGTTGTCAAATGCGATACGGTCGCCTCGGGTATCGCTGATCTTTTTGTCATCAGTGAAAACTTCCTCATACGGAACGTCTGCCCGATAACCCAGCTCGACGGCAGTAACATCGGCGATCAGAGACTTGTCGACTCTGACGAGGGTGAGGCAATCGATCTCTTCCGGAGCGGCAACGGTCGCAGACCACAGCTCGGCGTCGATGTACAGCGTACCGTCCTTTTTATACAAGCCTTTGATCGAAAGGCTTTCGTAGCAATGCCCCTGCTGAGAAACGGCGACCAACGCGTATTGATCAAAGAACTTGAGATCGTATTGGTAGGTCTTGTCGAGCTCGTACCACCAGAAACCGTTGCCGAAATAGCCGGTGCTCATCTTGTCATCGTGGATCATATTCTCCAGATCGATCGGGTTGGTGATGATACCGGCAACGCCCTTCGGGTCGAACGGAGTCACAGACGAGTTTTTCTCACCGCGCGCTTCGATCAGCAGGCTGCTGTAGACGCCCTCGCCGTCCCAGTCGGTGGTATTGAGCGTAGCATAATACGGATCGGAAAACCAGACGTCTTCATAATCGCCCGATATGCCGACAGCCCTATCCAGTGAAACGTCGTTATTATAGACCATACTGCCGGAAACGTTGGGCTTATTATCGATCTTGTTATGGATGACCTTTACCTTGCCGTCGGTATTGCTAAGAGCATCTTTGCTGACCTCAAAGCAGTAGTTGACGGGTCTGATATCCGAGGTGCCGATCACCGGCCTGTATTCGTCTATGAACACCTCGACGGTATCATAAAAACTAATAGTGACGAATTGTTCGAGCATGGAGCCGGAGGGGAGCCAATAGCTGACCGCAAGGATGGCGTTGTTCTTAAAGAAGCTCTCGTCATAGTCGTCCATCAGCTGACGGTGACCTTCAAGGGCGGGATCGAGCTGATCGCGGCTTGTGAAGATCTTTGCTTCGCTCTGTCCGGTATCGACCGCAAGGTAGGGGTGCTTTGCAAGGCGATAACCGTAAGACGGAACGGTTCTGCCGTCGATGATGATCCTGATATCCCTGATATCGTCGATAAAGGCTTTGCTGAGCTCGATAGCGATAAAGCGATCATTGCCTGTATCGTCGGAGAACATAGGATTATTAAGGCTGAAGTCGACGTTCAGCGTACCTTCGCTGTCGATAGATAGTTTCTCAAGCGTTAGATGATATGTGTTCGATCCCAAGCTGATATCCGCCAACAGCAGGCTCTTGTCCGTAAAGAAGCTGTCGTCATACGCGTCGCGGATCTTCTTCTCGGCGTCAAAATCGGGATCATTCACATCCTTTGCAAAGCGGCTGTCCGAAAGATCAAGCTCGTCGAGGCTGTTGATCAGAACGCTTTGACGAAATTGTGCGTAGTAGTCAGGGGAATAATGCTCATCCCATGCAAGCCGATAGTCAAGGACGTTCGGAAGCTCGGCGACATTGCGCTGGATGCGGGTAGCGTCCATGACGGTGGTGTCTCCGTCGCGGTCATAGTCGGTCGCGCCTGCGACCACCGTACCGCGGACGAAATCGTCGCCTGTCGGCGAGAAGTCCTCCCATGGGTTGGTATCGAGCTCTGCAAGGCAGCGCTGGATACGCGTCGCATCGAGGACGGTCACCTCGCCGTCGGCGTCCGCGTCGCCGATGACATACATTCCGTTCTCGGAGGATTTGTCCTTTTCGTCGTACGGCTCGGCGGGAGCGAGCTCGTCCCATACCTCTCTGAGGTTATTCAGGTTCATATCCCAAGCGTCGACGAGATCGTAGAACACGTTTGTTTTTACGTCGAACACGCCGTAGCCGAGGCTGAACGGCGAGCTGTTCGTATTGGCGCGCAGGAATTTGTTGCC
>CACZAW010000221.1 GCA_902779225.1 uncultured Ruminococcus sp.
ATATCCGAGCGCGTCGAGGTTCACGTCGGTCTGAAGCAGCTCGTTATCGGACGGCTTACGGCGCTCTCTGCGCTTTTCGCGTATCATCTCGGAGCATACGGACAGAGCTATCTCCGCTGTGGTCGCGGCTCCGATATCGAGTCCTATAGGCGCGTGCAGAGCCTCCACACGCTCCTTCGCATAACCCTTTTCGATCAGAATTTCTCTGAGACCCTCAGCTCTGCGGCGTGAGCTTATCATGCCGAGATAATAAGGCATAGTGCCGGACAGTATCTTCTCCACGCACTCTCTGTCCCACTTATGGCCTCTGGTGAGCACACAAACATAGTCTTTGCCGCTAACGCCTATGCGCTCTATAGCGCTCTCAAATGAATCGCAAATGATCCGCGCTTCGGGGAATCTGTCGGAATTCGCGAACATCTGTCTGCGCATATGATCCGGGCTTCGGGGAATCTGTCGGAATTCGCGAACATCTGTCTGTCATCGGCGACGACGACGTCAAAGCCGAGGAATCGCGCTAAGCGGTAGACGTCGAGCGAAACATGACCGCCTCCGAGCAGTATGAGCCTGTCGCCGCGTTCAAATCTGCGCTTATACTCTCTGTCACCGACTGTGACGGTCAGCTCGGGGGTCTCTCCCCTGTCGAGCCTGTCTATAATATCCGCGAATACTCTGCTGTTCATAACATACCTCGTTCATCTTTTACCGCTAAGTAACGGATCGTATATCATAAAAGGGTACCCCTACGGATACCCTTTTTCATGGTGCCGGCAGTGGGACTCGAACCCACACGCCCGTGAAGACAACAGATTTTGAGTCTGTCTCGTCTGCCAGTTCCGACACACCGGCGCCTACAATCGGTATTATACAATACTTTGTCAGATAAATCAAGCCCTTTTATTGATTCGTCATTCTACAGAGGTGTCATATTCCTCATGTGTATAATATCTTGACAAAGTCTGTGGATTGCTATAGAATAATCAATGGAGTTTATGGAGGGAAAGAAATGGCAAATTATAAGATTTTATATAATCCGAAAAGCAATAACAAACAGGGCAAAACAGCCGCTCAGGCTGTCACAAAGCTTATCAAAGGCGAAGAATATGAGTATATCGATTGGCTGAGCATCACTGACCGCAATCAGTTTTTCAACGCTTTGGATGAGAACGATAAGATCATCCTCTGCGGCGGCGACGGCACCCTGAATCACTTTATCAATGATGTTGATACCGACGCATTGAAGAATGATGTTTATTTATATGCAGTCGGTACAGGAAATGATTTCGTTACCAGCATCGGCGGTGATACAGAGACCCTGATTCATATCAACGAGTATTTAGTCAACCTTCCGACTGTTACGGTCAAGCAGAAGGATTACAAGTTTATCAACGGCGTAGGCTTCGGCATTGACGGCTATTGCTGTGAAGTCGGCGACGCTCAGAAGGAAAAGTCCGATAAGCCCGTCAATTATACCAGTATCGCGATCAAGGGTCTGCTGTTCCATTTCCAGCCCGTCAACGCGGTCGTGACCGTTGACGGCAAGGTAGAACGCTTCAAAAAGGTTTGGATCGCTCCGACGATGTACGGAACCTGCTACGGCGGCGGTATGTTCCCGACACCCGATCAGAAGCGCGGTGAGGGAAAGGTGTCTACGATGCTGTTCTTCGGCAAGGGCAGGCTCAAGACATTGTCAGTATTTCCGTCTATTTTCAAAGGCGAGCATGTTCAGCATACCGATATGGTCAGGATCTTCACCGGAAAGTCCGTGACTGTTAAGTTTGACCGTCCTACCGCTTTACAAATCGACGGCGAAACGATAAAAAACGTTACCGAATATTCCGTAAAGTTTAATTAGCTCTATCACTCCGTGGCGTTTGTCGCGGAGTTTTCTTTTAAAAGACTTGAAAAGCATCCTGTAGGGGAGTAAAATAACCGTAAGATTGTGAGGTGCTGATAATGAAAGCCGGAATATTTGATTCTATTATCGAAAGCGTTAACAGAGGAGAATCCGCACAAATCAAGATCGAACATAACGGAAAAGAGTATATTCGTGAATTTCGGCAAAATGACCGATTGATCATCCTCGGCGGCGGTCACGTCGGATCGGCGCTGTGCCGTATGGCTTCAATGCTTGATTTTTCGATCACGGTAGTTGACGATCGCCCGGCGTTCGCAAACTACGAGCGTTTGTCCGAGGCGGATAATGTGATCTGCGACAGCTTTGATCATGCAATAAAAGAGCTGAAAATCAGGTCGACGGATTATGTGTGTGTACTGACGCGCGGTCATCGTTGGGATCAACAGTGTGTGGAAGCGGTATTATCCGGAGAAATGCCGTATTATTTCGGCATGATCGGGTCGCGCAGGCGCGTCATCGGCATGAAAGAATGCTTGGCTGAAAAAGGATTCTCCGCTGAAAAGCTCGATCGTCTGCACGCGCCGATCGGCTTGGATATCGGCGCTCAGACGCCTATGGAAATCGCGTTGTCAATTTGTGCGCAGATGATACAGGCAAAAAGAGAATGTACCGACACATCCGCTGAAAACGTCCTTGTTGCCAAAAGCACCGATACGAAAACGCTTTCGGTACTGGGCGACGCCGACACGCCGTGCGCGGTGCTGATGGTTCTGGCGTCAGACGGTTCAACGCCGACAGACAGCGGCTCAATAATGGCTGTCGACAGTATCGGTCGCACCTACGGTACGATCGGGGGCGGCTGCAGCGAGGCGGCGGCGATTTTAAAAGCAAGAAACATGATCGGAACAGGGGAGAGAGCTGTTCTGGATTTTGATATGAGCAGCGAAGTTGCCGAAGAAAACGGCATGGTTTGCGGCGGATCTATGACCGTGCTGATAGAGGATGTTCAGCCGTGACTTGCATTTCATTCGCGATAATAGTATAATAGTCAAAAAACGACGGAGAAGCCTTATGAAATTAACCGACATTATCAATAAAAATCAGTTTTCCCTGTCCTGCGAGGTCTTCCCTCCGAAGCAGTCCACCTCTTTTGAGAGCGTTAAA
>CACZAW010000222.1 GCA_902779225.1 uncultured Ruminococcus sp.
CATTCTGTCTTGAGGTGCTTGTCCCGTCGCTGTATTTCTTTATGCTCGTTGCGGCGTTCTTTGTCCGAAGCGGCGCCGCCTGCGTTATTTGCCGTCCGCTGGGAGGCGTCCCCCGCGCGCTGTTTCGACTGCCGCCGGATTCTATGGCGGTAATCCTGCTGGCGGTGATCGGAGGATATCCGGTCGGAGCGGCAAGCGCGGCGATGATGATGAAGAATGGGCGGCTCAGCCCTACGCAGGCGGCAAAAACAGCCTATATCGCCGTTGCGGCAGGCCCGGGCTTTTTGATCAGCTATATCGGCGCGGCGCTTCTCGAACAGCCTCAGGCGGGCTATATCCTGCTTGCGGCTCAAATCGTCGCCGTCCTTCTGACAGGCGTCATCGTCGGTCGCACCGTGAAAAGCGAGCCTCTTCCCTATCCTCCGAAGCAAGACCCGCCGCACGGTAATCTGTTGATCGACGCGGTGAACAGCGCTTCACGCTCCGTGCTGGGAATGTGCGCGATGGTCGTGCTGTTCTGCGCGCTGAGCGAGGTTCTCGATGCGGTGATCGCGGATCGGACGATCTGCGATATTGCCTCGGCAATTCTCGAGATCACGAACGGATGCAATCGCCTCTCTCCCGAAGTTCCGCTGTATATCACGGCGTTCTTTATCGGCTTCGGCGGGTTATCCGTCCATTTTCAGATCTTTGCGCTGCTGGCGGAGGTTCCGGTGAAAAAAGGATTATTTTTCTTATTCAGAATAATAGAGGGAATAATCACGATGACAGCGACATATATTTTCCTTATGGTCATGCCGACGACGGCTGCGGTATTCAGCTCAACGTCTGCCGTGCCTGCCGCCGCGCGGTCGGCGACGCTCGCGGGCTCGGCGGCGCTGGTGATCTCGTCGTTGCTGTTCATCGGCTCGCTATCGAAAAAATCGGTTTTGGTGCATCAAACACAAATCAATCGGAGGTAAGCTATGTGCGGAATAGCGGGATGGTTCGACAACCATCTGAACATCAAAGAACAAGGGGACAGACTGGAGGCGATGTCTGACGCGCTCAGGCGGCGCGGTCCCGACGAACACGGCGAATACATCAGACAGCACTGTGCCATGCTGCACCGACGACTTTCGGTCATCGATCCCGAGAACGGTCAGCAGCCGATGAGTACGCTGTATCTGGGAGAAAAATACACGATCGTCTACAACGGCGAGCTGTACAATACCGCGGAGCTGCGTCAAGAACTGACGGCAGCAGGATTCGGTTTTTCTACACACAGTGACACGGAGGTGCTGCTCAAAGCGTATTGCTACTACAAAGAAGCGTGCGTCGAAAAGCTCAACGGTATCTTTGCCTTTGCGGTATATGAGGAAACCGGCGGGCGGCTGTTCCTCTGCCGCGACAGGATCGGGGTCAAGCCGCTGTTCTATCACCTGTATAACAAAGGGATCGTATTCGGCTCGGAGATCAAAGCGATCCTTAATAGCGGGATCGTCAAGCCGACGGTCGGCGAGGAAGGATTGACGGAGCTGTTTTTTCTCGGCCCTGCCAGAACGCCGGGACAAGGGATCCTCAAAGGGATCAGTGAGCTGCTGCCGGGACAATATGCGGTCTATGACGGCGATACGCTGACAGCGCATCGCTACTACACGCTGACAGCGCGTGAGCATGAGGACAATGAAGCGCAAACAGTAGAAAAAGTATGGTATCTGCTGACGGACGCCATCGAACGCCAGTTGGTGACGGATGTTCCGATGTGCTTCTTTTTATCCGGAGGGCTGGACTCCAGCATCATCTGTCAGACCGCATCAAATTTCTGTAAAAGAAATAAAAAGCCGCGCATCCATACTTATTCGGTCGAATACCGCGACAACAAGCGGTACTTTACGCCGGGTATCTTTCAACCGAACGCGGATGCTGATTATATCCGGCTGATGGTCGACAGCACCGACTCGCAGCATCATGAGGTGATCCTCGATAACGAAGCCTTAGCCGACGCGCTGTATCCGTCGGTAACGGCGCGCGATCTGCCCGGCTATGTCGATATCGATTCGTCGCTGCTGCTGTTTTGCCGCGAGATCAAGCGGGATTTTACCGTTGCGCTGTCGGGCGAATGTGCCGACGAGCTGTTTGGCGGCTATCCGTGGTATCACAATCATGAGATCCTTTTCGAGGACTCTTTTCCGTGGTCGCGCGAGCAGGACGTTCGCCGGCAGGTCGTGAAAAAGGGGCTTCTCCCCCGCGGCGAGGAATATGTACGGCAGCGGTATCTGGACACGATCTGCGCGGTCGACTGCTTGCCGGATGACAGCCCTGTGGATAAGCGGATGCGCGAGATGTTCGCGCTGAATTTCTACTGGTTCATGCAATGCCTGCTCGAGCGAAAGGATCGCTGTTCGATGTACTCGGGGCTGGAGGTCAGGGTGCCGTTCTGCGATATGCGGCTGGTGGATTACGCTTATAATATGCCGTGGAGGCTGAAGGCGCTCGGCGGGCGTGAGAAGGGAATCATCCGCAAGGCTTTTGAAGGGCTGCTGCCGGATGAGATCATCTATCGCAAAAAGAGCCCTTATCCCAAAACGCACAATCCGGTATATATGCGGATCTGCTGTGAGAAGGTAAGAGCGATCCTTGACGATCCGTCGCGCAGGATCAATGAGCTGATCTCAAGAGAAGGCGTTGAGGAT
>CACZAW010000223.1 GCA_902779225.1 uncultured Ruminococcus sp.
ATTCGGCTATTTCACTTCACTGAAATACCGCACCTTCAACAACCACGCCTTTGACTTCGGTATCTTTGCCCAGATGTATGAGCGCATGGCGGTATCCGGCGTTCCCGAGACCACCCTCGAGCGCTCCTATCTGATGTCGCATTTCGGCGTCCACTTCTCCCCCATCTTCTATCTCTTCCTGCCCGGCTACTGGATCTTCCGCTCGCCGATCTATCTGTTCTATCTGCAGGCGGCGGTTGTCGCGGCAGGCGTATTCGCCGTATACCTGATCGCAGGCAAGCTCGGACTGTCCGGCAAGATGACGCTGGCGCTCGAGCTGATCTACATCTTCTACCCTTGCCTGTTCAACGGCACCTTCTACGATTTCCATGAAAATAAATTCCTGACGACCGTCATCCTCTTCCTCTTCTATTTCATCATCAGCAAAAAGACGATCCCGACCTTTGTCTTTGCGCTGCTGCTGTTGTCGGTCAAGGAGGACGCCTCGATCTATCTGATCTGTATCGCGCTGTTCGTCATGATCTACCGCAAAGAGGTCTTAAAGGGCGCGGGACTGCTCGCGATGGCGATTGTCTACTTTATCATCGCCAACAAGGTGGTCGCCGCCGTCGGCACCGAGGGCGTTATGATGA
The DNA here is from genome assembly GCA_902779225.1 of uncultured Ruminococcus sp. Lineage (GTDB taxonomy): Bacteria > Bacillota > Clostridia > Oscillospirales > Acutalibacteraceae > Ruminococcoides. The sequence continues at coordinate 633 of CACZAW010000223.1, forward strand.
ACCGCCTGTCCGACTATTTCATCAACGGCGAACAGACCTACGGCTCGGTATTCAAGACCATCTTCTTCGATCTGGGCTATGTGATCAAGCAAATGTTCAAAGCGGAAAAGCTGCCCTTTGTCCTGTGGATGTTTGCGCCGGTTCTCTTTGCGCCGTTCATGACCAAGAGGATCTCCGCCCTCATCCTGCTTTTGCCGATCCTGCCTATCAACATCATGCAAAGCTGGATCTATCAGTCGTCCGTTGATTTCCAGTACACCTACGGCGTAGCCGCGCTGATATTAATGAGCGTCATCTTTGTCGTCATCAACCTCAAGACAGACAGAAAGCGTCTTGTCGTCCTGACCTCGGTCATCCTCTGTGCGGTGATGTCAACCGCGCTGGTATATCCCAAGCTCGATCACTGCAATATGCTGATGAAATCCGCAACCGACTCCTATACCGAGGACGGCTTGAAGGAGATGGAAGAGCTTTGCCATTCCGTCCCGGCTGATAAGAGCGCTACCGCATCCTCCACTGTCGCCCCGCATCTGTATCAGGTCAAGCACCTTTACATCATCATGCACACATATGATGCGCTGCGCGAGAAAGGGATCGAAAACGGTACGGCTGTCGGCACCGACACCGATTATTATGTCCTCGACAGCCGCTACGATACCTCTGAGCTGAAAACCCAGATGGGCAACAACTATGAGAAAAAGAAAAAAGCCGGCTTCATCGAGCTGTATAAGCACAGGTGATCGCATGAAAAAAGCACTGATATTTCTTTTGATATTGATAACGGCTGCTCTGGCTGTCGGCTGCTCACAGCAGACCGATTCCCCGAAAGCCGACGAGCCGACTGCCGCGCCGTCGACACAGCTGCACACCCTACCGCCTGCCGACGTCGAGCGGGAGCCTGAGTGGGCGCCCGTCGACTGTGAGATCTCGCTGGACAGCAACAACGCCGTCTATGCCGAGAGCGCTGATTTTCTGACCTTTGCGCTGATCGGCAGCAGCGACGAGGATTGCGCACTGCGATTCAAGCTCAACGACGAGACCGCCGCGATGCTCAAAAAAGAAAGCGCGGGCGTCGACTTCTATCTGGTCGTCAACGGTAAGCCGCTCAAGGGCGCTGTTACTTTCAACGATGATTTTACCGAGATGACCGTGACGGGCGGCTGCTCCTACACCGAGATGTGCGCCCTCGCGACCGAGATCCGCGGGCTGTAAAACAATCTTCAGACATAAAAACAGAGCAGATGATCGATTGGATCATCTGCTCTTTTCATTTGTGTTGTTTATACGATCTGGACCGATGCTGTATACAGCTTATTCTTGCCGTTGTTGGACGTATCGTAGATATCGACCTTCAAAGTACCCTTCGGCGCATTCTGCAGGGTATAGGTGAAGCGATGGTAGATACCGGACGCATCCCTGGAGAGCTTCTCGCCGTTGGCGGCGGTCACTTCGTACAGAACATGGAAGTAGTAGGTATCCGGCGTATAGCCTGTGAGATCAAAATGAAGCACTGCGTCTTTGCCGCTGCTGATTTTTGTCAGCTTCTGCGTTTCGTTGTCGGAGTCGGTGTTCCAGAAAACATTGGTGACCTTGAGCGTATACAGCTCCTTATACATCTCCGCCGCGCCCTTATACTTCGCGTCTTTCAGCTCTTTGAGATACTTGTAGGTGTTTTTGTCGGTGAACTTTTTGTTCTTCTTGCAATAGTTCATCTTCGCCTGCTGCAGGAGCTTCTTGCTGTCCTGATAGTTGCCGACGTCTTCGAGCAGCTCGATCGCCTCGGCGGGCTTGGATTCGATCAGACCCTTTGCGATATTGTAATCGCATTCCTTCATCTTTTCCTTGCTGTCCTCATAGGCGCCGAGCTCCTTATAGAGCTTTTTCGCATCGGCATATTTCTTATCCTTGAGCAGCTGATTCGCCTTTTCGTAATCGCACTTCTGAATGATCTTTTCGCTCTCCTCATATTTGCCGAGGCGCTTGAATACAGCCTTTGCCTCGTCATTTTTTCCTTCTTCAAGCCACGATTTCGCTTC
>CACZAW010000224.1 GCA_902779225.1 uncultured Ruminococcus sp.
ACATCTCGGCGATCGTGCCGAGGTGCTTGCTCTCCTCACCCGCCTGAAATACGTGAGTCGCGACATCAAAGCCGGCGGCTGACAGGGAATTGAGCACGCGCCATTTGTAGTGCGGCGCGACGTTTGTGTCGGTGATGAGTACGGCGCGTGAGGCGGAGGAGAGGTTCCTTGCGTACTCTCCCGCCTTGTCGAGCAGTCCTCTCTCGATGTATATATCGTACGGCTTGCCCGTACTGACGTGAACGGTTTTCATTGTTATTCTCCTAACTCCTGCTTGACCCTGTGGCCGTCCTCTAACAGAGCGGCGAGGGCTTCGCGGTCGTTGTGCTCAATCGCGTTAGAGATTTTGCCGAGGTTCTCGTTGAGCACCCTCAGCTCCTCGAGCAGCGGCTCGCGGTTCTCTAAAAACAGTTCGCTCCAGAGCCGTGAGTTGATGTTCGCAACGCGCGAAACGTCGCGGTAGCTGCCTGCCGAGAAGCCCTGATGGTTGGGACAGCACGGGCTGAGCACATAGGCGCAGGCGAGCACGTGGGGCAGCTGTGAGGTGAAGGCTATCATGCGGTCGTGCTCCTCGGGGTCGGAGAGCGTGACTCTGCCGAAGCCCATCTCGAGAGCGAGGTCAGCGAGTGTGCCGACGCTTTTCTCGTCCGCGCCGCAGGGAGTGATGATGAAGCTCGCGCCCTCGTAGAGCGTGCCGTCGCTGACGGCGTAGCCGTTCTTCTCCTTGCCCGCCATCGGATGGCTGCCGACAAAGACAAAGCCGTGCTCCTCTGACAGAGCCTTCAGCTGCGGACAAATCGCGCGCTTAATGCCCGACGAGTCGGTGACGATCGCGCCTTTTCTGATGTATTTTCCGTTTTCGCGGATATAGTCAACGCACGCCTGAGGGTACATACAGAGAAATATTACGTCAGCCCTGCCGAGACTCGCAGGTGTGCCGATTTCGTCGATCGCGCCGTCCCCGAGAGCCGCCTTAGCCGTCTCGGGCGTGCGGTTGATTCCGATAACATAGTGGTCGGTGCGGGACTTTATCGCCTTGCAGAAGCTGCCGCCGATGATGCCCAGACCGATTACTGCGATAATCATGTGTTGGAAAGCGCCTCCTTCAGCGCGAATACCTTCTTTGCCACCTTGTCGAACTTCTCGGGTGTGAGCGACTGCGCGCCGTCCGAGAGTGCGTGAGGCGGATCGTTGTGTACCTCGATAATCAGTCCGTCCGCGCCTGCAGCGACTGCCGCCATAGCGAGCGGCTCAACCAGCCAGCTCTTGCCCGAGGCGTGGCTCGGGTCGACGATTACGGGCAGATGAGAGAGCTTCTTGATAATCGGGATTGCCGATACGTCGAGGGTGTTGCGGGTGTAGGTTTCATATGTGCGGATACCTCTCTCGCAGAGCATTACCTTTGAGTTGCCGCCTGCCATGATGTATTCCGCGCTCATCAGCCATTCCTCAATCGTCGCGGAAAGGCCTCTCTTGAGCAGAATGGGCTTGTCAATCTTGCCGAGCTCCTTGAGCAGCTCGAAGTTCTGCATATTTCTCGCGCCGACCTGAATGATGTCGACGTTCTCAAACATATCTATATGCGAGGTGCGCATGATTTCGGTGACGATAGGCAGTCCCATCGCCTTGCGCGCTGCCTTTAGCAGGTCAAGACCCTCTGACTTCAGTCCCTGGAAGGCGTAGGGCGAGGTGCGCGGCTTGAACGCGCCGCCTCTGAGCAGCGTCGCGCCTGACTTCTTGACGTCCTTCGCGATCTGTACTATCTGCTCCTCGCTCTCTACCGAGCAGGGTCCCGCCATGATGTGCAGGCTGCCGTCGCCAATCGAGACCTCGTCGTTGATCCTGATGACAGTGTTCTCGGGGTGGAACTTCCTGTTCGCCTTCTTGTACGGCTCCTGGACGCGCCTTACGCTCTCTACAATGTCCTGGGCCTCGATGTATTCGATATCAACCTGAGTTGTATCGCCTATCAAACCCAATACGGTGGAATGAACGCCGTCCCAGCGGTTTACGTTAACTCCGTAGTCTGAGGTGAGCTTTGTGGTGAAGCCGATAACCTGCTCGGGGGTTACCGACGGCTTGAGTACAATAATCATAGCATATGCTTCCTTTCAACTAATAATCCTAATATACCCGTGTCATATTTTATCACTTTAAATCGCTATAGTCAAGATTAAAATGACGCACCGCTTCAATAACGGCGTTTGTGGTGTGCATAGGGGTGCTCCTGCCCTTGACGGAGATGTCCGCAGCCGCCTTGTACAGCGGATAACGCCTGTTGTACAGCTCGGTCATCGCCCTGTCCTTGTCGGGGCGCTGCAAAAGCGGACGCACCTTGTCGTTGCGCAGGCGGTGTCTGATCCTTTCGAGAGGCACGTCGAGCAGAACGATCGTGTCCCTGCCCTTGAACACCTTTACGTTGCGCTCAAAGGTCAGCGCTCCGCCGCCGGTCGCGATGACCATGTTGCTTTTGCCCGCGAGCTCCTCACAGACCCCGTGCTCTATTTCGCGGAAGCCGTCCTCGCCCTGTTCGGCGAATATTTCGGATATTTTCTTTCCCGTCTTCTTTTCGATATAAGCGTCCATGTCGATATACTGTTTCGTCGTATGGTTCACGAGGAATTTCCCGACAGTCGTGAATCCATCATAGACCTGCTTCGGCGT
>CACZAW010000225.1 GCA_902779225.1 uncultured Ruminococcus sp.
GACCCGTGTAATAGGTCGCGAATTCAGCAGAGCACAGCTTTTCCTTGATGTCGGGATATTTCGTCGTGAGGAGCTCGTCGAGCTTCATGGTCTGCAGATCGTCATGAACCCATTCCTGACCGGGCTGGCCGTACCACAGATCGATATTGAAGCACAGCTCGCGGTAGGTGAAGTCCGCCAGATCGGCAGGATGATCCGCCTCTACGTCTGCGACATAGTCCGGGTCGGTTTTGATCGCGGGAGTGGGCACAAATGCTCCGGTGTAATCGGCGGTATAGATCTTTTTGCCGGTACAAACGACGCGATAGGTCTCGGCGCTGGCAAAGATATCGCTGACGGTGGCAAGCGGCGCATAAACGCCGGTCTCGTCGCCGCGCAGATCGATGCCGTAGTCGCCGAGGCTCATCGTCAGGGGCGTAGGATCGGCAGGCTCATTGACCTCGTCCATTTTGATGAAGGGGTGGTTTTCGTCCACGCCGCCCGCCATTCCGACCTGCAGCGTATAGGCGCTGGTCGCAAATTCCTCAAGGTTTGTGGTATAGATCGTGTCTGCGTCAACGTCAAATGTCGCAGTGGTGCCCGCGATATTGGTCAGGGTATACCTGCCGCCGCTGGCGGTGCAAGTCATGCCGTCCTTCAGCTCGGTGTTGACCAGATAGAACTGATTATAGAAATCCCTGACGTTCACGTAGGGAACATTGGGCTGATCGCCATAGACGCGCAGGGTCGCCGTCTCGGTGCTGTCGAGGCTGTTGCGCAGTACGGGAACGGATTTTGTAGTATACGTTTTTCCGCCGGATTGATAAGCAATTGCAGGATCAACTGTTGAATATACGTATGGCTGATCCTCTTCCTCAATGCTTGGATCACGATAAATGTTAAAATACTGCTGATTCTCTTTTGCCCCTTCCGGTGCCTGTGCCTTGATAGGGGACTTTTCTGCTGTGTCAAGCGGCAGTAAGATTGAACCGTTGGCAGTTGCATTAGAATCTGTCTTTTGTAACTGAGTGGTTACTTCTCCCAGATAATTCAGGTATGAAACACAGAAGCCAAGCGAAACTTCAGCAGTTACCGACTCTCCTTTACCATTTGTTCCGTCTCCGTTTTCTCCTTTTACAAACTTTGCGGTAAAATCATCAGTGTTTTTATACATTCCACCGCTTATACTACTTATTACTTCATCAAGAGTATGACCACTGTGCAAAAGTGAGAATATCGTATTTAATCCGGTCCTAAATTCCCCGGCGCTAAAGCTGCTATAATCTGTTGGATTGTCTGCCTGAGCCAGATATGACAGATATAAAGTTGCCAAATATCCCATTGTATAAGCACTTATACGATTACCGTCATCATCTGAAGTACCTATATCCGGTACGTGAGTAGGACCGCCTTCGACAGGATATACCTCTGAATACTCTTTGTAGAACTTTAAAAGATCATCGGTACTGACCTCAGCGCTCTCGCCATTTCCCCTGCTATATCCATAAATCTTGCTGTACTGGTCATATCTGAAGGTATAAACATTTTCTACTGCTGAGGCAATGCCCTCACAGAACCATCCCGGGTAATTATTTGTCTTATCAGTCGTGTTTCCGGCTCTCACATAATCGTTCATAAACGCATGCATCATCTCGTGAATTACCGTGTTTTCGAGATTGGCTCGCTCACTCTCTTTAAATGTATATGTTCCTGTTTTCGGATCCTTCTCAAACAGTGTTAAGGCATTTACACCAAGCATACAAATATAGCTTTCTGTTCCTATAGGGAATCCTGAAACATATGCTAAAGATTCTTTGGAAGATGCAACACTATCCGGAAACTCCGATGTATAAATAACAAGCCCGATTCTTTCACCAATAGCCTTTCCGCCATCAGTTTCTATGAATGTAGGAAATGCTGTAGTCAACTGAGAAACAACCTGCGGGAGGATATCATCAGAAATAAGATTATAGAGCATTGCCATATTGTCATATCCAAGATGATCTATTGCACTCTTGGAACAGTATGTGAGGACAGGGTCCTCCTTGATGGGCTTGCCGATATTTTCGTTTGAGGGAAGGTCAGCCAGCCATCTCTGGATAAAGGTCGCATCGATGATGGTGATCATACCGTCCTGATCGGCGTCCGCCGCGGCTTCAACGAAGGAATCGGTTGGCAGATCCGCCAGTCGTCTCTGGATATAGGTCGCGTCAACGATCGTGACGGTACCGTCGCCGTCGACGTCGCCTAAGATGATCTCGGACTCGGGCTGAGGCTCGGGAAGAACATAATCGGGATCGACGATATTGAGGATCTCAACAGCAACCGGTCGGAAGCCGTCATTCGGAACGACGGTGGTCTCGCCCTCTTTCACGGTAATGGTCTTGCCGTTTGCCGCAAAATAATCGGGAGTAATATCCTCACAGAACTTCCATCCGTCTTTTGTGAGTATACCGCGCTTGACGGTAGCGCCGTCGGGGCTCGCAAGCCCGACGAGGACAACATACTCGCCCGCGGGCAGGGTCGCCTGAGCGACCGTTGAGCCGGGAACAGGCCATGTTCCGGAGCGCTTGTTGATATCGAATTCGGGCGACTTGAAGAAAAAGATGTTGACTCTGCCTTTCTCGGCAAGATCAGCGTAATCGGAAAAGTCGAAGGTCGCGGC
>CACZAW010000226.1 GCA_902779225.1 uncultured Ruminococcus sp.
GATTTTGTGACCTTTGATATCGGCTCCGTTTACAACGGCTACCACAGCGATATGACACGCACCTACGCCGTAGGGCGCGCCACCGATAAGATGAGGGAGATCTATGATATCGTATACCGGGCGCATCTGAATGCGGCTGAGAAGATTGCAGCGGGCAACACCGCCGCTGACGTCGATATCGCAGCCCGCTCGTATATCGAGTCAAAAGGGTATGGGGAATACTTCGGCCACAGCACCGGTCACGGCGTAGGGCTGGAGATCCATGAGGATCCGCGCATCTACAAGACCGATACGACTGTTTTGCACGACGGCATGATGATCACCGACGAGCCGGGCATTTATCTGCCCGGAGAGTTCGGCGTGCGGATCGAGGATATGTACGTTGTACAAGGCAGCGAGAGTTATTCTCTCGCCGAGATGCCGAAAGAATTGTTGATTATCTGAGAATTATTCTCGAATCCACTTGATTTTTTACGGTATAGACTGTATAATACTTGTATTAAAATGCTTAGTCTGTGCATTTGTGTACGGTATGGCTTTTAGGAAGATTATTTTTAGGAGGAAATGTATATGATTTCTGCTGGCGATTTCAGAAACGGCGTAACCTTTGAGATGGACGGACAGGTTGTCTCCATCATCGAGTTCCAGCATGTAAAGCCCGGAAAAGGCGCTGCTTTTGTCAGAACAAAGATCAGAAACGTCATCACCGGCGCTGTTGTTGAAAAAACCTTTAACCCCAACGATAAGTACCCCACCGCTTTCATTGACAGAAAGGATATGGAGTACAGCTATTCCGACGGCGACCTTTATTATTTCATGGATACCGAGACATGGGAGCAGATCCCGATCAACGCCTCCATCCTCGGCGACAACTTCAAGTTCGTCAAAGAGAACATGGTCTGCAAGGTTCTGTCCTACAAGGGCAACGTTTTCGGCGTAGAGCCGCCTAACTTTGTCGAGCTCCAGGTCACCCAGACCGATCCCGGCTTTGCCGGCAACACCGCTACCAACGCGACCAAGCCCGCTACCCTCGAGACCGGCGCTGAGATCAAGGTCCCGCTCTTTATCGAAGAGGGCGAGATGATCCAGATCGATACCCGCACCGGCGAGTATCTCGGAAGAGCATAAGGAGCATCATATGAATTTAACTGAAAGAATCGCTTATATCCGCGGTTTGGCGGAGGGCTTAAAGCTCGACGAGAATAAAGACGAGGTCAAGGTCATCAACGCGATCATCGACCTTCTGGAAGATATGGCGTACGACGTAACCGATATGGAAGACATCGTAGACGCAGGTCTACGGCGAGTATGAGGATTACGAAGACGAAGACTTTGATGACGACGATGTGTATTACGAGGTTACCTGCGGCAAATGCGGCGAAGTGATTACCGTCGACGAGGATGTACTTCTCGAGGGCGAGATCGTCTGCCCCAATTGCGGCGAAAATCTCGAGTTTGATTTCTCCGATTTGTCGGATGATGAATGTGACTGCGGCTGCTGCGGCCACGATCACGCTGATCATGCCGACGAAGATCTGATGTCATAAGTCAATAGTTTAAGGGAGGGGAGACCCTCCCTTTTCTTTTGCCGGGCGATATTGACATCCTTCGACGATGATTTTATAATAGACACAAATAATGAAAGGGGGACAGGCTTATGCTTTGCTATCACTGTATGCACGAAAAAGGCGACGTTATGACCTGCCCTTATTGTCATGTGACCAATCTTCCCGACAGCGCGCCCCATCAGCTGGTTCCCGGTTCCATCGTCGGCAGACGCTATGTGATCGGCAGGGTGCTGGGCGAGGGCGGCTTCGGTATCACCTATATCGGCTTGGATATGATCCTGCGGATCCCCGTCGCCGTCAAAGAATATTTTCCTCACGGCTATTCCCACCGCGATCAAACCAATTCGCGCGTGATCCCGACCGATTCAGCCGGTTCAACGGCGTTCTATCAAAAGGGAAAAGATCGCTTTCTTTTTGAAGCGCGCAGCATGGCGCGTTTCTTCCGTGAGCCGGGCATCGTCGACGTCCGTGATTTCTTCGAGGAGAACAACACCGCATATATCGTGATGGAATATCTTGAGGGCGTCGATCTGCGTCATTATCTGCGAAAAAACGGCGTCATGCAGCCCAAAGAGGCGATCGAGATGCTGATGCCCGTGATGCGCTCGCTGGAAAAGATCCACGAGGCGGGCTTGATCCATCGCGATATCAGCCCCGATAATATCATGTATCTCAATAACGGCAGCGTCAAGCTGATGGATTTCGGCGCGGCGCGGGATTTTGAGGACGACAACAAATCCCTTTCCGTTATGCTCAAGCCCGGCTATGCTCCCGAGGAGCAGTATCGCAAGAAGGGCGAGCAGGGACCGTGGACGGACGTCTACGCGATCTGCGCGACCCTTTACCGCTGCATCACCGGCAAAACCCCGACAGAAGCCCTCGACCGTACTTATGAGGATGATTTGCAGCGACCGTCGGAATTCGGCGTTGAAATTTCGACTGAACTCGAGTCTGTACTGATGTACGGCTTGGCGGTCAGGAAATCGGATCGCTGTCAAAGCATGACAGAGCTGATCCGCCTGATCGAAGAAGCCTTGACCGAGAAGGAATCCCCGCAATATCAGCCCGAGGATCTGTCCTATCAGGCTTATCCTGCGTCGCAGGAGCCGTACTGTCCTCCCGAGCAGGCGTATTTTCAGCCGCCCTACGGCTATCCGTCGCCGATACCGGAGGATCCGTATGCAGAGCTGCGAGGAGATCGGCTGTCCGATTCCTTTAACGGCTTTTTCGACAAGCTGTCCGATAAATTTGTCGCCGATCCGCCGCAGCAATCCGGTGCAAATGAAATGCAGCAAGCGCTCGATCCCGACAATATGCTGATCAATCCCGACGCTGATCCGTATGCGGCGCTGCGCAGTCCGAAAAAGCAAAAAAAGCATAAACCTGCAGGGGATAACCCGTATCTCCAAGCTATCTATGACGATACGGACGACCCTTTTAGCCATTGATTATTTTTCTCCGATGCGTTTGATGACGCACCGGAGATTTTTTATTCAAAATTGTCATTGCGTCGACGAGACAATCTCAACCGAATTCTATTGTCATTGCGAAGCCCTTTAGGGCTGTGGCAATCTCAACTGATTTATAAGTGTATTATTCTAAATTAGAATTAAAACATCCCTATTATTCATTACCGGCATTATAACCCCTTTTATTATGCTGATAACGAAATATAACAAAGGTGACATAAAAATTGACGCTGATTGTTACAAAATGCACAAAAGAATATTAACGTACAAAAAGTTCACCGAATTTTTGTACAAATTCACCAAATAATTCGTCTAAAATTGTATCACAAAAATGACAAAACCGATTGTAAAAATAACAGCTTTGTGATATGATGATTCGTGAAGATTTAGGGTTTCGGAAAACTGATCTCGCAGTCGGGACAGGAGAAATGTTCGCTGATTTTTTCCTCTTTCCATTTCTTTTCGGAAGGGTTCGTCCTGTTGCTCATTTTCTCATTCTCCTTTTATTTTGTTTACAGTCTGGCGTGAAAGAGGAACCGGAGGCAGCCGAAATCGCGGCGTGAATGGTTCCAGGGATTATTCCGCGGATTGCGTCCCACTTGATTTTGGTTAAATCACTATTTTCGCCGGTCATGTCCGCCGTATTCAGCGGAATGTGTACGTTGTTTTGTGATATACAGCGCTTTATCGGCTTTGGAGATAAGATCAAACACTTCCTGGTAGTTCGACGGACTGCCCTGTGCATTGCCAATGGAAAGATCAACCGTGACACCGTATTTCTCCTGCCTGAAATCATACGTGTCACTACCGTAATTTTCTTCCGGTGCCTTGTATGTCAGCACCAGGAATTCATCACCGCCATACCGGTAA
>CACZAW010000227.1 GCA_902779225.1 uncultured Ruminococcus sp.
CGGCTCCATATATACCTTGTCGGCAATCGCAGGGTCGGTCATGATGGTCGCAGGGTTGGAGTTGCAGAGGATGACCTCGTAGCCTTCCTCCTTGAGCGCAAGACAAGACTGCGTACCCGCATAGTCGAACTCCGCTGCCTGACCGATGACGATGGGCCCCGAGCCGATGACCATAATGCGTCGGATGTCCTCTCTCTTAGGCATGGCGCTTTCCCTCCTTCATCAGGCTGATAAACTTGTCGAACAGATAGCCGCTGTCCTGCGGACCGGGCGCGGATTCGGGATGATACTGGACTCCGAAGACGCGGTCTCTCACGCTTTCCACACCCTCTACGGTGTTATCTAATAGGTTGAGATGTGTGACTTCAAGCGGCGTGTTTTTTAGGCTTTCGGCGTCCACCGCATAGGAATGGTTCTGCGAGGTGATCTCGATTTTGTCAGTTGTGAGATTTTTGATTGGATGATTGCCGCCGCGGTGACCGAATTTCAACTTGTAGATCTTTGCACCGTAGGACAGGGACAGGATCTGATGCCCCAGACAGATGCCGAAGATCGGAAACATACCGCGAAGCTGACGAACGGTATTGATTACCTCGCGAACGTCCTCAGGATTGCCGGGACCGTTGCTTAAAAATAAGCCGTCAGGATTCAGCGACCAAATCTTTTGGGCTGGTGTGTTCCACGGCACGACGGTGACACAACAGTTTCGTTTCACCAGAGAACGGATGATATTATCTTTCATCCCGCAGTCGACCGCTACGACATGATACGCGGCATGATCAGACGTGTATTCTGTCATATATTTTCGACTGACGCGGCTGACGGCGTCTGTCGGGAGAACGTGTTCTTTCAGCCTTTTTACTGCCTCATCAGTATTTTCAGATATATCCGTGATAATCGCGCGGCAGGAGCCGTAGTCGCGAATATTACGCACCAGCTTTCGGGTGTCGATCCCGCTGATACCGACGATATGATACTGCTGCATCACCTCTTCGAGCGTATTTACGCTCCGATAATTAGACGGTTCACTGTTGTATTCACGCACGATCATCGCGGCTATGGTCGGCGTCTTTGTTTCATAGTCCTCCGCCGTCATGCCGTAGTTGCCGATCAGCGAATACGCCATTACTACACCCTGATCGGTATAGGACGGATCGGATAATATCTCCTGATAGCCAACGGGCGAGGTGTTGAATACGATCTCAAAGACGCGCGCGTCATTGTCTCCAAATCCCTTACCAAAGTATTCTGAACCATCTTCCAGTATCAGTTTTTTATTTAATTCAAGTAGCTTCATCATCACACCTGTTTCTTTTCACTGATTTTGGTTTCAAATCGATTCTTCGCCGTATCGGATGGGATAACAGTCGGATAGTTTCCGTCAAAGCACGCTGTGCAAAAGCCTGTGTCCTCACCTGTTAACAGCCTGACATGATCGATATTAAGGTAACCGAGGGATGTCACACCGATCTCTTTTGCGATGTCGTCAACACTTAGGCGGTTGGCGATCAGAACTTCCGCGCTATCGATATCGGTTCCGTAGTAGCAAGGGCATTTGAATGGCGGTGCGCTGACGCGCATATGGATCTCCTTTGCGCCTGCGTTCCACAGCAGCCCGGCGATCCGTCGGCAGGTCGTGCCGCGCACGATGGAGTCGTCGATCAGTACTACGCGCTTGCCGTCTACCACATCGCGGATAGGATTGAGCTTGATCCCGACGCCCTGCGCGCGCTGACCCTGTTCGGGCGCGATAAAGGTGCGGGCGATGTACTTGTTCTTGGTAAAACCGATCACGTAGGGGATCCCCGATTCCTGCGCATAGCCGATCGCCGCCTCGAGCCCCGAATCGGGCACGCCGATGACGATATCCGCATCGACAGAGTGCTCCTGTGCAAGAAACCGTCCCGCCATCCTGCGGCAGCGGCTGACAGATGCGCCGTCGATCACCGAATCGGGACGAGCAAAGTAGATGTATTCGAACACGCAGAAGCGTTTCGGACATATATGACAATGGCTTGTATCGAATCGGATACCGCCGCTGTCGACGACTGCGATCTCTCCGGGCAAAAGATCGCGCACAAGCCTTGCGCCGACGGCGTCCAGCGCACAGGACTCGGATGCAAATACGATCTTGCCGTCATCGGTCTCGCCGTAACACAGCGGTCGAAATCCGTGCGGATCGCGCGCGGCGATCAGCTTCTGCGGCGAGCTGATGACCAGCGAATACGCGCCCTCTATCATATCCATCGCCGCCGACACCGCCTTTTCAATCGAACCGTGACGCAGTCGTTCCTGCACGATCGTATAGGAGATAACTTCGGAATCGGTAGTGGTATGGAAGATCGCGCCCTGTTCCTCATAGCGCGTCCTCAGCGCATAAGAATTGGACAGATTGCCGTTGTGGCACAGCGCCATCCTACCCTTGTGATGGTTGACGATCAGTGGCTGGATGTTCTGCAGCAGTTTTGCGCCGGTGGTGGCATAGCGCACATGACCAACTGCAATATTCCCTTTGCCTAGTGAGCTCAGGTTGTCCGTGCTGAATACCTCGCTGATCAGTCCCTCGCCTTTTTGATAAGTGAACACGCCGTCGTCGTTGACGACGAT
>CACZAW010000228.1 GCA_902779225.1 uncultured Ruminococcus sp.
TCACTGATGAAACAGTCACTCAAGAGGATATTGAGCGTCACACTCGCAGTCGTGATAGCGGCAGGTATGGCATTGGCGCTGAACGGCTGCGCCGGCAGTAATACAAACGACGCGAAGCCGACCGAGGCGGTCACGGCAGATGCGGAGAGCAGCTATACGATAACCGATTATCCGCTGACGCGGAACGGGGTCAACCTGCATCTGGATTGTACCGTGCTAAGCGGAGCAGAGCCGCAGAAGAATATCCTGCTGACACACGGCGTCACCTATTCATCGCATGAATTTGACATCGATTACAAGGATTACAGCCTGGTTCGTTTCTTGGCGCTGAACGGCTACGCTGTCTGGAAGCTTGATATCGCAGGCTACGGTCAGTCGGGAGAGGTCAAAGACGGCTTTATGCCTGATTCCGACTATGCCGCGGAGGATATCAACGCGGCGGTGGAGCTGATCGTCAGCAAAAGCGGACAGGAGAAGCTCGATATGTTCGGCTGGAGCTGGGGAACGGTCACCGCAAGCCGCTATGCTGCTAAGTATAAGGAGAGGCTGAATCGCTTGGTATTATTCGCCCCGATCCTCAGCGGAATCGGAGAATATGAGGTGAACGAGGACTTTCACCACAACACGTGGGAACACGCGGCTGATGATTTTCAGCATGATTCAGCGCGCGTTTTTGATCACACGATCGCCGAGCCTGAGATGATCGAGATGTTCTGCTCAAGCTGCTGGCACTATGACGGCGAACAGAGCCCCAACGGCGGCAGGCGCGATATCTGCATTGATCGTTCAAGCGAACTGATCGATCTGAAAAAGATAACAGTACCGACGCTGGTGATCTGCGGCACAAACGATCCGTATCTGAACTTCGATCTTGTCAATACTTCGCTCGACAAGCTGCCGGAAGGCTCACAGCTCGAGGTGATCGAGGGAGGAGCGCACGTCATGATGTATGAGAAACCGTATTATCATACTTTTCAGGAGAAGCTGATCGACTTTTTGCTAAAGTAATAAAATCGCGAAGCATAACAACGCCCTGATACTATAGTCGCTCTTTGCATCGCAGCAGCGCATTTTAATGCGGACAGGGAAGTGCTGTTCAAAACCTACGCCACAACGTTTATCCGCAATCATCTGAAAAAGGTAATGTATTCTAAGAAGCTCATCGAGTATCCGCTGGAGGATGTTTCCGATTCTCCGGTTCTGACCTATGAGCTGAACAGCGATATAGAATACCGGGAATTACTCACGATTCTGAAAGAAGAAACAAAGGATCAAAACAACAGCCGCGCCTTGTCATATCGTATTTTGACGGAAAAGATGTTTCGCAATCAATCTATGAAAGCAATTGCGGAAAAGTATCATCTCAAAAAATCCGCCGCCTACAATCGGTTGCAGGCGGCGAGAAGGGATTTTGTCTGTTCATATATTTGAAATCATTTGATGTAATCATCCGGGTACGATCCGTTAAAAAGGCTTCTGAGCATTTGTATCGCTATGCTTTTTTCTGCTTCGCTTTATAATCCTCCAACGCTGCCTGAATCGCTTCCTCGGCGAGCACTGAGCAGTGCATTTTGTAGGCGGGCAAGCCGTCGAGTGCTTCGGCTACAGCTTTATTGGTAAGCTGCATGGCGTCCTCCACGCGCTGACCCTTGATAAGTTCCGTCGCCATCGAGCTGGACGCTATCGCACTGGCGCAACCAAAGGTTTCAAACTTTACGTCGGTTATGATCTCGTCGTCGATTTTCAAATACATTTTCATAATGTCGCCACACTTGGCGTTGCCGACCTCGCCGACTCCGTCCGCGTTTTCAATTACACCGAGATTGCGGGGCTGTAAAAAATGATCCATAACTTTATCGCTGTATAATGCCATTGTATTTCCTCCTATTTCAAAATAAATTCCTTTTTGCCTTCTGTCAAATCGCGCCAAACGGGCGAGAAGCTCCTCAGATATGCAACGACCTCTTTTACTGAGCTGATGACATAATCGGCTTCTTCCTTGGTAATATCCTCGCTGATACTAAGCCTTAGCGAGCCGTGCGCAACATCGTGGATCCTGCCGATCGCCAAGAGAACATGGCTTGGGTCGAGTGCTCCCGAGGTGCAGGCGCTTCCCGAGGAAGCGGAGATCCCCTTTTGGTCGAGCAGAAGCAAAATACCCTCGCCCTCGATTCCCTCAAAGCTGAAATTCACATTGCCCGGAAGACGCAGTTTTGCGTCGCCGTTGAGAGCGCTGTGAGGGATTTCGGACAGACCTTTTATCAGGTAGTCGCGGATCTCCGCCATATGCGCGTTGTTTTTCTCCATGTTTTCTACGGCTTCCTTCAGAGCAGCGGTCATCGCAAGAATACCGGGAAGATTTTCGGTGCCGGCTCGTTTTCCGCGCTCCTGAGCACCGCCTTCTATCAGATTTTGCAGGATGATCCCCTTGCGCGCGTACAGAAAGCCCACACCCTTGGGGCCGTGGAATTTATGCGCCGAGGCGGAGAGCATGTCGATGTTCTGCGCCTGAACGTCAATAGGGAGATGTCCTACCGCCTGTACCGCGTCGGTGTGAAACAGAACGCCGTGCTTATGACAAATTTCTCC
>CACZAW010000229.1 GCA_902779225.1 uncultured Ruminococcus sp.
TTCTCACCCTCAGGTGTGACGGCGGCGATACGCGAGGCGACTATAGTGATCCTGTCTCCGCTTTCAACCGGCGTTACCGTGTCGTAGTTGGTCACAGTACCGTCATCAGCCACCGTTGGATTTTGATTGCTGATTTTGACCTCTTTGATCACATAGCCGTCCAGACTTGTTCGTTCGCTGCCGTCTGAATTCGGCTTAAGACTTGTCCAGAAATAATCGGTTGAAAGCGACGGCGATTTGATCTGTTTAACGGAGCCTTCAAGCAGCTGTTCGTCCACATAAACTGCCGTATATATCTCGGAATGACCGGTGGTGATGCTAAGATCGCTCCATGTCTTTTTCGCCGTGATTCCGTAGCCCTTACGGTTGTGAACTTCCATCTGGGGGTTCTCGTCCGCAATGACCGTACCGATATTCTCGGGATTACCTTCATCGACCGAATAGGATGGGATAGGCTCTTCGTGACCATCATCATGTGTTTTGGAGCCCATAACACGCTCATATCCCATCAGACCGTAGCCGGTCTTTGAATCCTCTGTCACCTTAAAAACAGTGCCGACCGGAAGTCCGGGAACACAAACCGTGTATCCCGCCGGGATACCTGCGATCGCGCCGAAGCCTGAGGTTTTGAACGATATGTCTTCAATGCTGACTCCGGGAACTTCACCATCTTGTATGGCTTTATAGTTAGCGCGGGAATACTCTACCGGTGTTTCGGCAAAGGATACTGTATCGGGGTCAAACCGACAGATTTTCTTATCCGGAGAGAGCACAAGGTAACTGTACATATTCGCGAGCGGGATCTGATCAGCCGAAACTTTAACGGACGATATAGACAGTCTGAAGTTGAATGTAGCAGGATCATCCGTGACCTCATTATTATTCTCGTCTAACAGCTTTTTCGTGATTAATAGATCCTTGATAACATTATTATTGACGTGGTTATCAAAGGATATATTCGGTCGAACCAAAGCGCTGCCGGATTCGGAAGAGTAGCTTCTCAGATCGCCCCTGATCTCGATCCTGTCTTCCGGGACATTCTCTCCGTTTATTGTGACGTTGCCGTAAACAGAAGAGTTAACGGCGCATTCCACGATCCTGTAGGTGATCGTATTATCAGGGAAGGCGATCTCCGCGTTCCTTGATGGATTTATAAAGTAGATATTATCGTATGCCTGATCTTCAGTGAAGCCCGGTGGTCGGTACTTTCGGACGAAGTTTACAGGCTGGTTGGAGTTTTGGTATGTTACCGCGACATACTCGTCGTTGTTGCCCAAAAGATGTTCCTCACCCGGTTCGCCGTTGGGACCTTCGGGAAGGGTGTAGTAAATCTGGAACGGATACTCGAGGAAGTCTGTATCGAGCGCTTCCGTACCCTCGCCGCTGACGTTTTTGGAAACGACAACGTGTCCGGGCGTAACAGACGCGATGTTGAAGCGCATATGCAGGTTTGACGCGTTAGCGCCGCGCTCCATATAGAACATCTTCATAGTGTGGGTGGAATAATCCTTGAAGATTTCGCCGTCGAAGTATTTGGACAGCTCCTCGTTGACCTCTTCATCGGTGGCAGTGGGCTGTAGTTCCTTATAGTTATCGTAGAAGATTTGTCGCAGAGTGGTATGTGCCATCTGACCGTGAACAGTACCGGTATTGTCATAGTAAACGTCGCCGGTACGGAAGTTGATGGTGCCCTTTAAGGCGGAGTGAGTACCGCCGAGATCGAGAACCAGCTGATTGTCAACATAAAGCCAGAAGTCATCGTCACCGGTGAACTCGAAGATGATGTCGTGTCCCCAAGCGTCCAGGCCGGACGGAGTCTGGACAAAGGAAGCTTCCATTTCCATACCGAAATAGAAATCCGCGTTTTTAGAGGCTTCTGTCTGAATGAGATGTAATTTTTCGTATTTTCTGGGGTCATTATCATCAAGCTCGCCCATTGGCTTTTGACCTGCAGGAGGTGCTTTCGGAGATGTAAGCGAAGAAAACAGATTCTGCGGGTTTTTCGTCGCATATACGCCCGGCTTGATGATATCATACGGGAAGAACTGTCCGTGCTTGAGCGAATTAGCATTTTCTCTGGCGTCGTGGGTACCAAGCTCATGGTACAGAGTAAAGTTTGTCTCGCCGTTATCGCCTGAATTGAAAACGAGATTTCCGTTTTCGTCCTCATGCTTTAGGGTAGCAAAGTTCTGGGTGCTGTCAAATTCGAAATAACCGCTTGATTCATGTACCCTTTCAAGGAACAGATGATTGACCTCTCTCGAAGCGTCGGAGTTAAAAGCACTGCTTATGTTACGGTTCGTCGGCTTAGCGATTGGATAACCGTTACTGTCGTCCAACCATGTGCTGAGAAGTCCCGGCGACAATTTATCAATGCCCTCCTTATTAAAATAGTCCCATGTGAATTCGGAGCCGTTAGATTCGCCGTATTTCATTCCGTCTTTCAGATCGAAGTTGACCATCCTCATTTTGATGCCGTACTGGTTATTATCAAGAGTAGGTACCTCGTGAAGTCTGTCGCTTAGGTTCAATTCTTCACGGGTCGCGAAGTACAGCGGCAGTGCCACTGACTCGGCGCACGGTTCGAG
>CACZAW010000230.1 GCA_902779225.1 uncultured Ruminococcus sp.
CCGACGATCTCGCCGGTGATCTCTATGCCCTGAAATTCGAGGGTCAGCGCGTCGCCGATTTCATACTCATTCGCGGCAGCGAATTTATCACTCAGCCAGAAGCCGTCGCTGTTCTCATCATATTCAGCGCCGTCTGTCACAATGAAAGTGGATACATTGAAATCCTCGCTGACATCCAGTGCAAGGCTCTTATTCTTTTCGCCTTTTATATCGAGGTTAACGGAGAGATAACGCGTCGCCTTGTCTACGCCGTCAATGTCCGATATTTTATCTAAATCGTCCTTTGTGAAGCCCTTTTCGGAATAAAGGCGGTAGTCGGCATAGTTCGTATCTTCAAAGAACTTGAACGTATCGACCTCAATGGTTTTCCACTCCATATTGAAGCCGAGGAACATGCCCATGCCAAGCGTGATCATCAATATCATTGAGAAAAACTGCGCCTTGTAGCCCCACGCGGTACGGAATAATTTGCGTATCAGCATTACCACTCCACCTCGTCAGCGCTCATCGGGTTTTCCTGCTCGTTGATCGAGCGGATCTTGCCGTTCTTCACGCGGATCACAACGTCGGCCATCCTTGCGATGCTTTGGTTATGCGTGACGATCACGATGGTCTTACCGTAATTCTTCGCCATGCTGAGAAGCAGCTTTAATACCATGACGCCTGTCTCGGAATCGAGCGCGCCGGTCGGCTCGTCGCAGAGCAGAATCTTCGGATTTTTGGCTAATGCTCTGGCGATGGAAATCCGTTGCTGTTCGCCTCCCGACAGCTCCGACGGAAAGTTGTGCAGATGGTCGGAGAGCCCTACCTCGGCGATCATCTGCTTCGCATCCAGCGCGTTTTTGGAGATCTCCGATACCAGCTCTACGTTTTCATAGACCGTCAGGGTCGGGATAAGGTTGTAGAACTGGAAAACAAAGCCGACCGTCGACGCGCGGTAATCGGCAAGCTCGTTGTCGGACAGCGTGCTGATATCCCTGCCGTTCACGGTGATTTTTCCTTCGGTCGGGCTGTCGAGTCCGCCGAGCAGATTGAGCAGCGTGCTTTTGCCGGCTCCCGACGGGCCGAGAATAACGACAAATTTGCCCTCGTCCAGCGAAAAGCTGACCTGATCGAGCGCTTTCAGCTGATGCTCGCCGCTCGTGTAGGTTCTGGTAACATTCTCAAATTGTACGATCGACATGATCATTTCCTCCCAAACAGCGAAAAATGCTTTTTCTCATACGGTTCGGTTTTGATCGCCAAAACTTCGTAACCCGTCTTGCCGACCGCTTCCTTGAGCGCAGTTTCATCAAGCGGTTTTTCGCTGATGATCTCTGTCACGCCTTTTGTATGTGAGGACGTCACTTTCCTGATGTTGAAGCTCTGACGGATCGTATCGTTGATATGGCTCTCGCACATACCGCACATCATGCCGTCGATGGTCAATGTTGTCTTAATCATAATAAACCCTCCGGCTCCTTCGGAGCCACCTCCCTTAGGAAAGGGAGGCTTATTCTATCTTGCAACGGTCAGCCGTGTCAGCGGTCTGCCGCGCTCAAATTGCTGTTGATAAATCTTCGTGCATTTCTTGAAGCGTTCAAATTGCTTTTGCGCTTTATCCGCGTCGCCGTATACCTTCCAGCAGCCGACGCATTTTGCGCATGACGCCTTATTCTCGATAAAGCCCTTGACGTCCTCGCACGGATAACCGAGAAACAGCCCGATCTCGTGCGGAAAATCATCGTTCTGACGGATGCGTTTCATCAGCTCGGCAACGCATTTCTGACAGCTATCGGTACAGTAGCCATGCCGCGAGAGAAGATCGCATACATTGGAATCGCAGAGATCCCTGCAAAGCTGTGAAGGACGATAAACATAGATCAGCGCCTTGTTCGCCCTAAGCCGAAGCGGTATCAGCCGAACGCCCTTGCTCCGAAGCTTGGTATTCCACTCACGCAAAAAGCCGAGCATCTCTCCCCTATCCCTATAGGAACAGCTGAACAGATTGCCTGTTTTCAACCCCGCTAAGGTCGGCGAACAATGCCTGATGATCAATTCCTCCGACATCTGTACATTCCTCCGTTACCGTCAATTTGTAGTTAGCGTAAGCTAACCGATACCCTGAAAGCAAGCACCCGTTCAACGGATGCTTACGGTATGATTATCATTCAGTTACCTTATGCTAACTAAATTATATCGCTTTCTCTTCGTTTTGTCAAGTTCTATTATCGATCCGCTTCACCGAATGCGACTACCGGCTGACGAAGTGTGCAACATAATCGACTGAATTCAAGACGTCGTCTCAGATCATCCATGGTGATAAGGCGGATCGGAATGTATCTCCGGTGCCGTTTATGTTAACAGATTATATTTTAGGTTTTTTAGACAAAGCAAAAAATGAATGATAATAAACTCACACTCCACTGCTTTTTCGTATTACAAATAAAAACGTGTGCAAGAATACTCATTTGTTCCCGCACACAATCTATCAAAGAATACGCAAAAAAAGAAATACTCACTATCAGATGTTGGCATCTTCCTATTTTCACACCCCGTCGCCAGGGCACTATCTTCGGCACTACAGGGCTTAACTTCCGTGTTCG
>CACZAW010000231.1 GCA_902779225.1 uncultured Ruminococcus sp.
TCTGTTTCAGGTCGATGCGCTTGGTGCCGTTGACCAGAATGAGAAGGTAGTGACGGCGCTTTTTATCCCGGAGGAATACATTTTTCGCGCCGACGACACCGATCGCCTCATCTGCATCCGCAGCGTCACCCATCGAGAACTCTTCCTGGTGATCCAGATACACGTAGTCGATCCCCAGGTCATCCAGAAAGTCATAAATACGTTGTTCTTTTTCAGGCCGCTGGTTATAATCCTCCGGCCTGCCTTGTTTCACAATGAATTCCATGGTTCTATCTCCTAGATTATGATTTGATTATTCCAGAGAGGCGCCTTGCTGGCGGTTCGCGAAGAATACGCTGATGAGTATGATGACCGCGCCGACGATCTGGAACGGCGTGAACACCTCATGCAGGAAGACGACGCCGGCGATGATGGAAATGACCGTCGTCAGATTCGCGAAGATGGACGCTTCGGAAACGGTCACGCGCACCGTCCCGTAGTTCAGGCAGATGAACGCCGTAACAGAAGAGACGACGGAGAGGTACAGGACGGAAATGATGAACTGCGGCTGTGTATAGCTATAGCAATTGTTGTAACCTTCATCTATGAATACGGCTATCAGTAGGAGTATGCGCTGAACAGCCCTGTTGTCAGGGGGACGCGTGGGACGGCATTTTAACCGCCACCCGGGGGCGGCATTTGACCCGCCACCCGACAGGAGTGAGGAGTTAGGAGTTAGGAATTAGGAATTAGGAATCGGGTTGCGGGTGTCCCGCCATTCACCGTTATCCGTTATCCATTATCCATTATCCATTATCCATCACCCTTCATCCTTCACCTTTCAACGTATTCACACTCTGTTTACACCGGCGTAACAGCAAATTTACTCCGGCTTCGATTTATCGAAATAATTCTCTGCTATACTGCATATCATAGAGATGGGGTGATCATATGGCTTGCCGCTTCTCGGAACTCAAAAAGAAGGAAGTGATCAATTTTCATACCGGGTGCAGACTCGGATTTGTCGACGATATGGAGGTCGACGTCAAGTGCGCAAAGGTGATTGCGCTGATCGTCTACGGCAGACCGCGTCTTTTCGGGTTGTTCGGGCACGGTGAAGAGTGCCGGATACCGTGGGATCAGATCCGTTTGATCGGCGAAGATGCGATTCTTGTCGAGAATTCAGTGCAAAAAATGCCAAAGAAAGCAAAAAATCGTCATAAATTTGTAACAATTTGTCACCATTTATTTTTGTGAGTCATAGCAGTTTGCATGAACTTTTCTTGTATATGTTGTACAGCTTTTACATATTATAATTCTAATTCAGAATCAAAAGGCGGTTTTGATGCTTTTAAAGAATCAAAATCAAAAGGTTACAAACTTGCAATTGTTGTAATTTTATGATTTAATATGTCACGAAATGAGGCGCGGCTATGCCATAACTGCATCATTTCACATCGGATCACCGATAGATTACTATTAAAGGAGGCAGAATTTTGAGTAAAGTAATGAAAAAATCATCAAGATTTTTCACGCTCAGTCTTTGCATCGCTTTGCTTATTACCAACACTCTTGTTCTCGCACCTGAAGTAGGAGCTGCAAGCGATCCCATGCAAACAGAAACAGAAACCGAAAACACATATGATAGCAATATATCCACAGCGGATGACCAGGAGCTGACCCTCAGAGCGATCGCCGTAGACGAGGCGAAAAAAGAGGCTCAGGCTGCCGTAACCGAGCAGCTTGCCATTATCGCTCAGGAAGAGGAAGAAGCTCAGCAGGAACAGGAGGAAGAGACCGAAACGCCTGCTTCAGAGGCCGAGGAGCCCACTGAAGAGGAAACGGCTGCCCCCGAAACCGAGCCCGAAGAGGAAAATACCTCTGAGGACGAATCCGCTGAAAGCAGCTCAACTTCAGAAAACGAAACCGAAGAGGATACCGATTCGGATAACTCCGGCGTAGCAGCCGAAGGCTTCCTGATGGGTATCGATAACCCCGATCCCTCTTACGTTGGTACCGCGATCTCTATGTCGGATTCCGACAGAGACCTGTGCGAGCGTATGCTGATGGGTGAGGCGGGCTCTATGGGCTTTACCGGTATGGCGATCGTTGCTCAGTGCATCAGAGATACCTATGTAGCAGGCGGTTACACCAGCATTGCTGCGGTCATCTCCGAGAACGGCTACTACGGCTCTACCGATACTCCCGGCGACGCTACCTGCAAAGAGGTTGTCAACTACATCTTCGATCAGGGCGGCTCGGCTGTACAGCACAGCGTGCGCGTATTCTACGCGTCTGACATTTGCTCCAGCGAGTGGCACGAATCTCAAGAGTTTGTTTGCGCATACGGCGCAGTCAGATTCTTTGATATGTAATTGAATATCAAGCAATCAAGGCTCTGCTTCGGCAGAGCTTTTTTGTTTGGTGAAGAGTGATCAGTGGTCAGTGGTCAGTGTTCAGTGGTCAGTGGCTAGTGGTCAGTGGCTGGTGGTTAGATAATCGGTTGAGATTGCCACGTCGTCCTCATCGGCTGTACTCGGTAGGCATATCCGGTAGGTATGCCTTGACCTCGTGTCGCCGTTCGTC